>JBDLWO010000226.1:0-21655 GCA_039804245.1 Bacteroidota bacterium | reverse complement strand
CCCGGGTTCAATTATTTTATTATGCTGGCCCTTCCGCTGTGCTTTTCAGTCGGGCTGTACATCACGCTGCATCCCGTCAATTTGTATTTCATCAATTCACACAATCACGAAAAGGTGAGTGGGTGGCTATACCGTTCATTTTACTCGGGCATGCAGGGTGGAGCACTCCTGATGATACTGGTTACCCTTGTTTTCCCTTTGGCTATTGTGCTTTTGTTTGGCGAACACGGTATCGCCCTGAAGTTGTCTTTTTCACTGCTTCCGGTTGCTGTTGCCTACTATTTCACCATACAGTCGTTTGCAGATAAAAAGGGCCTTATAGGCAAAGCCATGAAAAAACTGCAGAATCCGCTGTTAAACATGACTATTTTTCTGTTTACAGGCCTGGCCTTTGCATGGGTATCAGTCGGAATACTCAGTCTGGAAGAGTGGCTATTGCGCAAACTTCCGAATTTGGAGCGTTTATTTCCTGGTAATGAGAAAACAGCCCTGCTTTTTTTCCTTTTTCTGGGAGGTGCCCTGCTGTTGATATTTCTGGGATTTGTGGTGAATTCCAATGACACATCGCTGCACTATTTTTACAGGGACCGACTCTCTGAGGCCTATTTACGTACCATTGGCAAAGTTTCTGCGCGGGTTTCCTCTCCTGCCGGCAGAAACAGTCTGCAACGCGTGACTATGAGAAACCACGAGGACATCAGGCTTTCCGATCTGGGCGAAGGAAGCTATAAAGCCCCCTATCATCTGTTACTTACGGCATTGAACATGCAGGGGTCACACGATTTGTCGGCTAAAACACTCAAGAGCGAACATTTCATTTTCTCCAAATTTTACATCGGATCCCGCTCCACTGGTTACGCCAGTACGAAGGAGTATCATTACGGATCTGCCAAGCTCAGTACAGCCATGGCCATTTCGGCAGCAGCTGTTTCCAGTGGAATGGGGCCACTTGGTTTTGCCGCCTCCAATTTTTACATGACACTCTTTAATTTCAGGACAGGTTACTGGATAGACAATCCAAAGTCGTTTTTCAAAAGACGGCAGATGGATCAACAGGTTAATGAGCAAACCTCCGGCTGGAAACTGCGATTCAAAAGACTCCTGGCGCACTGGTACTACCGGCGACCATTCTGGCTGTACTACATCGGGAAGGAATTGACAGGCAGTCTGGGAACCAACAGCGAGCGGATATATGTTTCTGATGGCGGCCACACCGGTGATAACCTTGGCTTGTTACCATTGATTCAACGACAGTGCAGCACCATCGTTGTGGCAGATTTTGAAGAAGACGGAGAATTTTCGTTCGACTCCTTTAACCAGGCGGTCAGATTGGCCAAATCGGTTTACAATGCTGACATTGCCATTGATCTGAGCCGATTGATTCCTGTAGAGGGAGCCAAAGGGATATGCTACAGTCCGTCGAGTGTGGCAGCAGGTACCATTACGTACAACGACATTGTCCGGCGCCCAGACGGCAGTAAAGAGGTGAGTATTAAAAAAGGGCAGCTGATTTATATGAAATCTTCCATCGGTGCAGATGAGGTGGTCAGGGAGGTTTTCAGTGAAAAAGATGCTCCCGGACAACACAGTTCCGGCAATTCAGCACCGGTGTTCGTACTGAATTACCATAAAAAGAATCCACACTTCCCGCATCACAGCACCACCGACCAGTTTTTTGACGAGGTACAGTTTGAAGCATACCGGATGTTGGGCGAGCATATTGGAAGACAGGCCGCACCCAAAATCCGTTTTGAGCCGCTTCAGGCAGTTGTCTGAGCGTGCATCTTATTTTATTTTACACTGGATCAGGTGCTGTCCTTCGATGTACCCATCGAGGGTATCGCCGATTTGTATCGGGCCCACGCCCGCGGGCGTACCCGTGAATACGTAATCGCCGGTGTGTAACGTGAAATAGCGCGAAATATGGCAAATGAGCGTATCAAAAGAGAAAATAAGATCTTTTGTATTGCCATGCTGCACCACATCCCCGTTTTTCATGAGTTGAAAATCAATCGCTGCAGGGTCCTTCAGGTCGGCGAGCGGCAAAAATTTGCTGAGCGGAGCCGAGCGGTCGAAACCTTTCGCTATTTCCCAGGGCTGTCCCTTTGCCTTCAGCCTGTCCTGGATATCACGCGCGGTAAAATCAATACCAAAAGCTACTGCATCGTAGTAACGCGAGGCGAACTCAGGCTGAACTGACCGGCCATTTTTACAGATTTTCAGCACAATTTCACCTTCATAATGGATATTATTGCTGTAGTCAGGGTGATAAAACGGTCGGTTATTGAGCAGCAGAGCCGTTGGCGGCTTCATAAAAATCAGCGGCTCCGTTGTTGGAACCGGATTATTCAGTTCTTTGGCATGGTCAACGTAGTTTCTGCCAATGCAAAATATTTTCATTTCCTGTGAAAGTGTTTAGAACATCAGTCCGGCGAGTGTAGCAGAAAGATAGGATGCCAGTGTACCTGCGATCAGGGCGCGGAATCCGAGTTTGGCCAGATCCGCTCTTCTGGAGGGCTCCAGGGCTGAAATACCGCCAATCTGAATGCCTACCGAGCCGAAGTTGGCGAAACCGCAGAGTGCAAAACTCACGATTGCGATTGTTTTGGGAGAAAGTGTCTCTGCTGCGATAATATCCTTGAGCTGGAGGTAAGCCACGAATTCGTTGGCTACCAGTTTCGTACCCATGAGCGCACCCGCCTGCGAGGCCTCTGCCCAGGGAACTCCCATTGACCAGGCGAATACGGAGAAAAGACCACCCAGAATGGTATCCAGGCTCAGGGTACAGGGATCCCAGCCAAAGAGAGCTTCCTTGGTCAGACCCAGGTAATTAATGGTGCCACCCACCTTGAGCAGCAGAAAATTCATCAGTGCGATCAGAGCCAGAAAACCAACCAGCATGGCCAGTACATTCAGGCCGACCTTGAGACCATCGGAACAACCCGCAGAAACGGCATCCACAATATTCGAATGCTCTTTTCCCACTTTCAGTTTTACTACCCCTTTGGTTTCAGATGGCTCCGTTTCGGGGTGCATAATCTTGGCGATGGCAAGCGCCCCCGGGGCCGCCATGATACTCGCTGCAATCAGATACTCTGCCTTTACACCGAAAAGGATATAAGTGGCCATCACGCCACCTGCAATGCATGCAAAACTGCCGGTCATGGAGGCCATGAGCTCCGACATAGTCATTCCTCTCAGATAGGGTTTGATCATGATCTGAGCCTCTACCTGTCCGACAAAAGCGCTTGAGATATTACTGAGCGACTCTGCACCACTCACACGCATGAAATAGTTCATGCCTTTGGCCAGCACTTCCACCACCTTCTGAATCACGCCGAGATGGTAAAAGATATTCACCAGGCATGCGACAAAGATGATTGTCGGGATAATTTTAAAGAAAAAGATAAAGCCCCCGTAGAAAACCGGCTGACCCAGGCTGCCCGTATTCCAGGGCTGCGGTCCTATTTCCGGATTGGCGGCAGTAGCTGCCAGGACGTTGCCAAAAGCCGTCTGATCGGCCAGAATACCAAATACAAACTGCGCTCCGTCATCACTGAAATTGAGCACCTGGGTTACGGCCTGCCCCAGTTTTTCAAAGAGCCATTTCCCGAAAGGGATTTTCAAAATGAAGACGGCAAGTACCGCCTGAAGCAAAAGACCCATACCGACTGTGCGGTAGTTGATAGCTTTGCGGTTATTGGACAGCAGATACGCCAGACCAAGAATAAGAACAATACCCAGGAAACCAATCATCGTTAGTTGTGTTTTTCAGGGCGAAAAGTACGCTAACCGATCGGTTATCAAAAAAATTTCCGCAGATAACATACATTCGCAACTGAATTACGTTCATCAAAACAAAAAAGTAATGACTCCTTATGTTATCGGTATCTGCGGCGGCAGCGGAAGTGGCAAAACCAGCTTTGTCAGAAGAATAAGAGAGCAGTTCTCTGAATCCGATGTTTGTGTCGTCTCCCAGGATGACTATTACCTGCCGAAAGATATGCAGCAACAGGATGAGCAGGGGCGGCACAACTTTGATTTGCCCCAGTCATTCGACAAAAAAGGTTTCAAAAGAGATATTCAGGCGCTGATTGGCGGGCAGATTGTGCAGAAACGGGAACACGTATTCAATAATCCGAACGTGGAGCCGCGCATACTGACCTTCAATCCGGCCCCCGTGATTATTATTGAAGGTCTGTTCGTTCTGCATTTCAGAAAAATTCAGCCATTTCTGAACCTCAAGGTGTTCATCAATGCAAAGGAAAATCTGAAGGTTATCAGGCGAATCGTACGGGATCAGATCGAAAGAGGATATCCGATCGAGGATGTGCTGTATCAATACCAGTATCACGTGCTGCCCTCTTTTGAACGGTATATCCAGCCCTACAAGGACGAGGCCGATATTATTATCAATAATAACCAGAGTTTCGACCGGGGGCTGGAGGTTATCTCCGGTTTTATCCGCGACAAGCTCTCATCCATGTAAACCACCAACCCCTGTAAAATGACAAAATACAGTAAATTACTACTTCTGCTGACGGTTTCGTTGGGATTCATTCTGACCGGATGGCAACAGGGCGGCCCCAGCGGCAAAATTGAATATGTTGCTACTGCGGCAGACACGTCCGTTTTTCTGCAAAAGCGCCAGCTGGCTGAAGCAGACGCCCCGGTTGCAGCCCGTTGCCTGTCGGTCGCACGGTCTTTTCTGAATGCTCCCTATGTGACCGGTGTCCTTGACAGAAGTGCCGAGGAGGTACTTACGGTCAATCTCAGAGAGCTCGACTGCTGGACTTTCATGGAAAACTGCCTGGCTATCGCCCTTGCCAATGATGACAGTCTGGAAAGCATGGCACGTCAGATCAGGGGTATGAGATACTGGGGAGGTCTGATTGATGGATACGGATCAAGAATACATTACTTCACCGGATGGCTTCTGCAGGCAGAAAAATCCGGCATGGTGAGAGACCTGACCAAAGACTTTGGTGGCAGGCCTTATGAAAAAAAGGTGGGCTACATCTCTGCACGCCCGCATAAATATCCCAAAATCAGAGACGAAGAAACACTCCGCGATATAAGGAATGCCGAGAAGAGGATAAACTCCCATCAGTGGTATTACATCCCTCAGCACGAAATTATTGGCATGGAGCACCTGATTCAGGATGGCGATATTATTTGTCTGACATCCGTCAAACCGGATCTGGATGTTGCCCATCAGGGATTCGCCGTTCGCAGAGGAGACAGGGTTCACTTGCTGCATGCCTCCTCATTGGCCAAAAAAGTGATTGTCAGCGGTCAGCCGCTGGCGGAATATGTACTTGCACAACCCGGCCAGTCGGGTATCATGGTAGCAAGATTAAACTGAACATCAACGCCGGAAAAATGATAAAAATCTCATTTCATATTGCGCTTTTCATTTCCATCCTGTCTATGATTATTGCCTGCCGGGATACATTCATTTACAAGGAAAAAAAGAATATTCCCAACGGCAGCTGGACGTATTCGGACACGCTTGAATACCGGATTTCCGTAACGGACACGTCAGCACTGTACAACCTGTATGCCGAATTCGAACATGCAGATTCATTTCCTGCGCAAAATCTGTATTTGAAGTTATATACCACTTTCCCGGGAGGAAAAAGAGTTGAGAGAATACGCTCTTTCGATTTTTTTGACAATACGGGCAATCCGGCAGGCAAGTGCTCCGGTGGCCGGTGTACACTGCGAACGCTTCTGCAGAATAATGTCTATTTCAATGAGAAAGGGGAGTATAAAATCACCCTGGAGCAATTTACCAGAAACAGCCCGTTACCGGGTATTTCGGGAGTAACACTGCTGCTTGAGGACACCAACAAAAAACGGTAGTGCTCAGGAGCGGAACGGAGAGTTTTCCAGATGCTCCCTGATCAGGGGTTCGCAATAGTACAGGCAGATATAAACAGAAATGGCACCCAGCATTGACAGGCCTCCTGACAATTGTTGCATGACAAGGAAGTCGTAAGAACCGTGCAGGATGATTGCTATACCCAATCCTTTGGCAATCAGGTACCACTTCCTTCCGGGCGTGAACTTTGCGCGACCCAGGTAATAGCCCTGTACAATAGCAAAAACGAGATGTGCGGGAATAGCCGTGAAAGCTCTGAGAATAGTTGTATTCATGCCGTAAGCTGCTGCGTACAGCATATTCTCAACCGTTGCATAACCCATGGCCAGTATCACAGCATAAACAATGCCATCCAGCGGTTCATTGAAAAAACGGCGTCGAAAAATTCCGAGGTAAAAGACCAGACATTTGAACACCTCCTCACTGATAGCCACTACGCCGAAAGATGCTCCGATCGTGAAAAGAACATCCGGTTGCTGCGGCACAGGAGTGATTCCGGATGCATGCTGCACCACTACTGCCGGTACGGTTGCTAAAATGCCGAGCACAAATGCAAGCAAGATGGCCCACAGCGGTTCACGCTCATACCTGTCGATCCTGAAAATCAGGTAACAGATGATTAATCCGGGCAATACTGCCGCTATATTGAGCAGATAAAACAAATCCGGTTATTTATTTCATGGTATTTATCCGGAAGACTAACCCTTGTAAAACAGCCACTTCCCAATCTCCTTCAGCGTCACCTTCTTCCCGTACATCAGAATACCCACCCTGTATATTCTACCTGCCAGCCAAACGAAAAGCACAGCAGTGGCAAGAACCAGAATAATAGAAAGAGCCACTTCATACCAGGGAGGATTGAACGCCATTCTGAAAGGCATGGCTATCGGAGAAAAAAGCGGGAAGATGGAAGCAAAAACCATCAAACCACTGTCCGGATTGCGCCAACCGGCCATAGAAACGATATAGAATGCCAGTACAAGCGGCAAAGTAGCGGGGAGTGTCAGCGCCTGTCCTTCGCCACTGTCATCGCCCATGGCAGACCCTACAGCTGCGAACATGGAAGCGTAAATGAAATAACCTCCAAGGAAAAAGACAATAAAAGAACCTGTGATAAGTGGCCAGTTCTGCTTGCCCAGTTCAGACATTACCCGGGTAACTGTATCTTGTACCATTTCCGGATCGACCTGGGCTGCACCTTCCATGGCACCGGGAGGTGGTGATTCCAAACCAAAAATCATCGGAACAAAAAACGAGACCGCACCGCTGAGTACTACCCAGGCAACAGCCTGAGTAAGCCCTACCAGCCCTGCACCGATAATTTTACCCATCATCAGATCGAAAGGCCGGACAGAAGACATAATGACCTCTACAATACGATTCGTTTTTTCTTCCATTACCGAGCGCATCACCATCTGGCCATACATCAGTACCATGAAGAAGAGTAAAAACGTCATAATGCCCCCTATAGCGAGGCCTACACCCACCGTATATTTACTCTGATCGTCATTCTCCTCACCCGTGAGCGATTCCGGATCAATAGAAACTTCCGAATCGAGTAATTTGAGCTGTTCCGAATCCAGATGGAGTGAGTCCATCTTGAACTCACGGATTTTTGTTGCCAGCCTCCGTTCGATGAGTTCACTCTTTTCCGGCGCCAGCTTGTCTTCGGAATAATAATAAACCGTATGATCCGACTGTTTGAAATTGGAGAGCGCCGGCACCCTGAGTACGCCATCAATTTTGCGCTCCATTACCTCCTGTTTCAGTTGATCAAGATTTTTGTTGCCAGACGGGATGAAACGGACGCCACGCTCGTCCGGGATCTGTCGAACTATACCGGCTTCATCCAGTACAGCCACCCGGACTTCATCGCCACCCTGATAGGCAGAGAGTCCGACGATAACCAACATATACACAAGCAGACCCACCGGAGCGAGAAGCGTACCGATGATGAATGATTTCTTCCTGACGCGCGTCAGATATTCGCGCCTGATAATGAGTGACAGTTTTGACATAACTCGGATTTAAGGCGTTAATCAGGCAGTTGTTTCCGTTTCTGCCACCCTTTGGATGAATATTTCGTTGAAAGAGGGAAGTATCTCCTCAAATCTGACAATTCTGGCGGGCTGTTGCAGAAAGAACCTCAGCAGGTCGCTGCTTGCCTCCTCCCGGTCCAGCCTGAAGGTGTATGCATTTTTTTCGTGCTTTACCACGGGGAATGGAATTTGTATTCCGTCAGGCAATACGCCATCGAGTTCCACTATAAAGAGATTCTGTTTGTATTGCTTTTTAATAGCCTGAACCTCACCATAAAGTACATTTTTCCCCTTATTGATCAGTACAATATGATTGCACATCTCCTCCACCTGTTCCATTCTGTGCGTACTGAAAATAATACTGATGCCAGATTCGTTCAGCAGGCGGATTTCGTCTTTAATCAGGTTTGTATTGATGGGATCAAGGCCGGTAAACGGTTCATCGAGGATGAGTAATTTCGGGCGATGGAGTATAGTGGCAATGAACTGTATCTTCTGCTGCATGCCCTTCGACAGATCTTCCACCTTCTTTTCCCACCAGTCGGTAATTTCAAACCTGGTAAGCCAGTAGTCAATAGCCTCTTTGGCCTGTTTTTCTGTAAGCCCTTTGAGTTGTGCAAGGTAGAGGAGTTGTTCTCCAACTTTCATTTTTTTATAAAGGCCCCGTTCTTCAGGCATATACCCGATTTTTTCGGGCGACCGGGAGTTCAACAGTTCTCCATCGAGAAATATTTTACCTGCGTCAGGGGCGGTGATCGTGGTAATCATCCGGATGAGTGAGGTTTTGCCTGCGCCATTCGGCCCCAGCATACCAAATACGCTACCCGCGGGTACGTCCAGACTTACATCGTTGACGGCCATATAGGTTCCGTATGTTTTCACTACATGCTGTAAAGAGAGTATCATTTCTTCGCTTTTTTTGAAATTGATGCGAAATTATTGCAACAGAAATACAAGTACCGGGGATTTCGGCCAACTCACAGTAAAATCCAGTTGAACGGCCCAAAAAGGCGACAGACGCCGGATACTACTCGTTCAGATCTATTTTTTCACGCTTGCTCACACCCAGTTTCTCCAGACCGCGGTCAAAGCCCCAGAATACAACCGGAACCACTATCAGAGAAAGCAGCATGGAGGAGTTAAGACCACCAATAATTGCCCATGCCAGACCATTTTTCCAGTCGGAACCGGACCCCTGTGCAAAAGCAATAGGTAACAAGCCAATTACCATGGCAATATTCGTCATGAGCACGGGACGGAAACGGAGTTTTGTTGACTCCAGCAAGGCCTCGCGGAGAGGCACTCCCTTTTCGCGCAACTGATTGGCAAAATCCACGACAAGAATCGCATTTTTACCTACCAACCCTACCAGCATGAGTAGGCCAAGTCCGGTAAAGACCGTGAGATTTTCACCGGCCAGCGCCAGGGCGAGGAAGGCCCCGATGACCGCCAGCGGTATGGAAACGAGTACCACGAGCGGATAAATCCAGTTATCGTACAGGGCTACCATAATGAGATAAACGAGTAACAGAGAGGTCCAGAGAGCGAAACCCATCGTTCCAATACCCTGTTGCTGAAGCCGCAGATCGCCACCATATTTCACTTGTGTACCGGTTGGAAGAGACAGCGCATCTACTCTGGCCTTGACTTCCCTGCCCACGGATCCTTTGGGTCTGCCGATTACCTGTGCGCTGAGTTTGACTGATGGCATCCTGTCACGTCGCTCAAGGCGTGTAGGTGCAGCATCTTCCCGTACTTCAGCAAATTGTTTCAGATACACCGTGCTTCCCAGTGGATTGACGAAAGAAATATTTCTGATATCTTCGGCACTTCGCCTGTTAAAGGCATCCAGACCGATTCTGATAGGATACTCATAGTCTCCGGAGCGGAACCTGGCATCTGTGTTACCATTGAAAGCAGTCTGGAGAGTCAGACCCACCTGTGCCATGGCGAGGCCATTATCGGCCATACGCTGCCGGTTCACTTCTACCTTAACCTCAGGATTGCCCGGCTCAACGGAGGCCGTTATCTCCACACAGCCATTCACCATTTCCATTTCACGGCGCACCCGCTCCGAGAGCGCCAGCAGGCTGTCGAGATCAGGGCCGTTCAGCATCACCTCAATAGGCATGACCGAGAGGCCGAGAATATCTATGGGATTTGCGCGTATGCGTGCGCCTGCTACAATTTCCTCGAGTTTTACTTTTGTTTTACGAGCATAAACCTGCGTGGATTCTGTTCTTCCCCGACCGTAGGGAGACAGGAAAACCTGCACTTCCGCTACATAAGGAGAACTCTGCCCGAACAATTTATTACTATACCCCACTGAGGCGAAGGTATGCATGACGTGTTCCTGTTCTCTGAGCCACTTCTCCACCCGTTTTGTGGTGGCATCAGTTTGAGCCAGGGAGGCGTCCTTGGGCATTTCTATTTCGACAATAAATTCGCCGCGTTCGCCATTATCCATAAATGCACTTCCGATCAGGCCGGAACTTATAAGGCTGAACGAACTGGCAAAGAGGCCCAGTGCAAAGACAATAGTCAACATCCTTGTTTTACCACTGCTCAGTGCCCATGAAAGCAAAGTGACAAACCCTGCCGAGATCTGATCCAGTAACCTTTCAAAGCGAATCACAATTTTTCCACCCAGATTATTCCCCTTGAATTTGTGGGTTTTGCCGAGCCTTGAAGTGAGCCAGGGAACGAGGGTAAAGGAAACCAGCAGCGACATCAAAGTGGAAGTTACTACCGTCATACAGAACTGACGAAGCAGATTCGGAACAATTCCGGTGCTGAAAACGATAGGCAGGAAAACCACCACGTCAACCAGCGTTATACTGATTGCCGTGTAGCCAATTTCCATCCGGCCATCATAGCTTGCCTGCACCCTGTTTTTACCCATCTCCAGATGCCTGTATATATTCTCGATTACCACGATGGCATCATCTACCAGAATACCGATAGCGAGCGAAAGCCCAAGCAGCGACATCAGGTTGAGGGAATATCCGAAAACATTCATCATCAGAAAGGTACTGATGACGGAGGTAGGTATAGACACCAGTACGATAGCTGCATTCCGCAAACTGTGGAGGAATAGCAGCATCACGAGCGCGACCAGGAATATGGCCAGTCCCAGGTCTTCCAGTACAGCGGTAGTGGCCTTTTCGGTGAATGTGCTGCTGTTCGCAACTACTTCAAACCTCAGCCCCTGAGCGGCATACGCCCCTTCCAGAACAGCAAGTTTTTCAAGTACCTTCCGCGACATTTCCACTGCGTTGGCGTCACCCTGCTTCCTGATGGTGATACCTACCGCAGGCGTACCGTCATAACGGCAAACCATGTCGGGATCCCTGACACCATCCTGAACCTCGGCAATATCTTTCAGAAAAATGGATGAGCCAAAGCGACTTTTGCCCACCACCAGATTCCGGATATCTTCTACATCGAGAAACTTTCCCGCAAGACGGATCCGCATCTGGCTTTCTTCGCCCGTCACTTTACCGGTAGGGAAATCAAGATTTGCGGTTTGCACCGCCTGAGCAACCTGCAACAGCGACAATCCGTACTGTTCCAGACGGGTACTCGAAATATTGATTTTGATTTCACGCTCTTCACCACCGAGTACACTCACCTGTGCCACACCCTTTACCTGTGAAATTTCCGACACCACCCTGTTTTTCACCAGATCATAAAAATCCGTTCCGGCGAGATTGGCAGAGACAGCCAGTTTGAGAATCGGAAGTTCGTCAAGTGCAAACTTGTTGATTACCGGAGGGCGTACCTCTTTGGGTAAAGATGCCTGTAACTGATTGATCTTGCGCTGCATTTCCTGCACGGCCTTATCCAGATCAACCGACTGTTCGAAATCAATCGCGATGAACGAAGAGCTTTCCTGCGACCCCACCTGTATCTGACTGATACCCTGCACCGATGAAACGGCATCCTCTATGGGTTTACTGACGGCATTCTCCACCTCACCGGGCGATGCACCCGGATAAATCGTGATAATAGTGACTACCGGAGCACTGAATTTGGGCACGAGCTCAATGGGCAGGCGGAAATAACTCGCCGCGCCCATGAAGGTCAGTACGGTGAACGCCACAATGATTAATGAAGGGCGTTTGATGGATATGGCAGTAAGATTCATAAAATCGGTGCGAATGTACGCAGATAACCGCCTTGAAAAGAGAAATATCTGTGCAGATAGTACAGATATTTCATATTAAGTTAAAATGAATCAACCTCGCGGTATGATTTGATGAGTGACATTTCGCCCTCTTTCCCCGGGAAGAAGTTGCCGTGTTCCATTCCAAGAATACCCGTGAAGCCCCTGGCACGAATGTGTTTAAATATATTTTTATAGTTGATTTCTCCGGTTGTCGGCTCTTTTCTACCAGGGTTATCCCCAATCTGGAAGTAAGCTGTTTCATCCCAGGCTGCGTCAATATTCGGAATAATATTTCCAATCTGGATCTGTGCATGATAAATATCATACAAAATTTTACAGGAAGGACTATTTACAGCCTTGCATACCGAATACGCCTGCGGTACATCTGTGAGGAAAAGACCGGGGTGATCCCTGAAATTCAGTGGCTCCAGTACCATGACTAATCCATGTGGCTCCAGTATGGCACTGGCCTGCTTCAGAGATTCGACCACATGGGAGGTTTGGAAATTCATGTCCTGCCTCAGATCCTTGAATCCGGGTACTACCGTCATCCATTTGGCATTCACCCGTTTGGCTATTTCCACCGCTTTTCTGATATCTTCCAGAAACTCCTTTCTTTTATCGGCATTCCCACTGGCGAGATTTGGTTCGGTCCAGTAAATTTTGTGTGCTACAAATACCCCCATCTGAATATTCAGGCGGGTCATAAGTGCCGACATTTTTTCCTGCGTGGCAGTGTCGCGGCCCGACATACCATTGTCTTCAAATGCTTCAAAGCCCTGATCTGCCATGAAGCGGAGTTGATCCAGAATATCATCACCGGCGGAGTGCCTGAACATTCCATCGTGGGGAGCATATTTCAGTTTAAACGGAGTTCCGCCCGAAGTATCAATGGTTTCTCCTGCCATGACACTGGCAGGAGCGGAAGTCAGTGCGGCTGCACCAATCAGGCTGTTGCGAAGGAAGTTTCTTCTTTTCATTGAGTAATCATTTAAAGTGGCGATTCAGATATCCAGACTTTGATTTCAGGCTTTCGTTTCAACCGATACCAACCTTTTTCTCCCATGACAGATATGGCAGTAGCCCAGGCATCGGCGGTTGTCGCGTTTTGTGCCAGGACTGTTACCTGCGTACGGTGTGTAAGCGGCTGTCCGGTTCGGGGGTCAACTATGTGGGAATACCGCTTGCCATCCAGTTCAAAGAATCTGCAGGTGGCTCCGGATGTGGTGATTCCGCAATTTTCAAGCGTCATCAGTTTTGTTCCATCTGCAGAAGGCATTTCAATTTGCCAGCCCTCCCTGCCCGGTGGCGGCGCTCCCAACGCAATATCTCCACCCGCATCTATCAGCGCCATTGAAACACCATTACTCCGGAGTATGCCGAGGCAATCATCAGCCGTCCATCCCTGTGCAATGCCTCCCAAATCGAGCAACATACCTTTTTTGCGCAGACGGACACACGAGTCATCAGGGCACACTGTGAGATTTTTCCATCCAACAGTCTTCAGTGCAGCAGCGATTCGCTCAGGCTCCGGAAGTTCCTTCAGATTTCTGGAACGGCGCCACAACCGGGTGACAGCCCCTATAGTAACATCAAAAGCCCCATTGCTCTGTCTGGTGAAAGAGCCCGACTGGTGAAGAATATCTGCCAGTTCAGCAGACACCTTCAGGCAGTGTTTATCTCCGGCTTCACGACAAAGCATACCGAGTTCGCTTTCAGGCAGCCAGTCGGAGAAACGCATATTCAGCGTATCAATTCTGTCAAAAACAGTTTTGGCCAACGCAGCAGCTTCAGATGAGTCGTGGTGAGCGTAAAACACCACTCGGAATACAGTACCCATTTGTGGATGACTGTATTCGTAACGATTCTGATTCCATGCTGTTATGCCATAAAAAAGACATAACAGCATGATTATCATTGATTTCATATCACTTTCGTGACACCCGGAACTGAGCATGGGTATAGTCCGTCGGGCCCGGGGAGCACCCTTGGCATGGCATCCCAGGCGAGTTTTTCCGGTGCCAGAACGATTTCCGATTTCATGGCGGCATCCCATTCGATTACTTGTCCGGAGTAAGTTGCGAGGCGACCCATAATAGCAGTCATGGTACTTTTAGCTGCATTCTCAGCATCGGCGAATTTGAATTCTCCCCTGGCTATTGCCTCAAAAAGCTCGTCGTGTTCAATCTGATAGGGGTTTCCATCGTTTTTGCTGTCGTGTTCCCAGATAGTATGGCCGCTGCGTATCAGGATTTTCCCCGGCCATGGAGCTGTACCATTGGTGCCATGGAATCCTTCGGTTACAGCATCCTTCGTACCGGGAATCTGCCGGCACTGGCTGAACATTCTGGAACCATCGGCGTATTCGAATTCCACCACGTGGTGGTCATAAATTTCACCGTAATCCTTTCCAACACGCACCTGACGACCTCCGCTGCCGTAAGCTTTGACAGGATATGCCTGTTTCACCCAGTTGGAAACATCCAGATTGTGCACATGTTGCTCAACGATATGATCGCCGCACAACCAGTTGAAGTAGTACCAGTTATCCATCTGGTATTCCATTTCCGTCTGGTTTGTTTTACGCGGATGTACCCACAGGGCGCCCATATTCCAGTAAACACGTGATGCCACAATATCACCGATAGTTCCCTCCTGCAGTTGCTCCACCCAGCGGCGGTAAACTGTCTGATAATGACGTTGCAAACCAACTACCACGTTCAGTTTTTTCTTTTTGGCCTCTTCTGCAGCAGCGAGTACCTGCCGGATTCCTGCAGGGTCAACAGCCACAGGCTTTTCCATGAATATCTGTTTGCCCTGAGCAACGGCTTCGCTGAAATGTGCCGGTCTGAAACCGGGGGGTGTGGCGAGAATGACCACATCCGCGTGTTTCATCGCCTTTTTATAGGCATCAAAGCCTACATATCTGCGTTCTTCGGGAACATCCACGCGGTTTTTCACACTCCCTTCCACACCGAGGGAATCGGTCAGGTCATCGGCAGTCAGGTTTTTATAGGCATCATCAAGGCGATGTTTAAAGGCATCGGCCATAGCTACCAGCCTGACATTCTGTTTGGTCAAAAGCGCCTGGAGGGCTGCGCCAGTACCGCGACCGCCACATCCAATTAATGCTACTTTAATGGTATCATCAACCAAACTGTTGGCTGCCTGAGACAGCGGTATTGAACTGAGCACAGCACCGCCCGTCAGCACCGTTGATGTTTTGAGGAAATCGCGTCTGGAATTTTTACTCATGGTTGTCCAATTATTTTAGGTGCAATTATTTTGATTCAGGAGTCAGACAAATTTGTCAGTCCCTGATCCATTTTTCAAAGAAAGCATCCCGTTCAGCCTTGTTCTTGCTGCTGATCTCCTTTACAAGTCTGAATCCTGCAAAAGGAGATTCAGGGTTCCACCATTTGCTCTTGGGAATTTGCGGATCGCGTGCCTGCCATTTGGGATCGCTTTTGCGCCGCGCTGCGCTGCGCAATGCTTCGGGGTAGTCTTCAAAACAGCCTCCTTTGAGCGTACGGGAATATTTTTTCACCGGTGGAATCATGGGATTCACAGAGGCCGAATCAAGTCTGGAAAAATAGTCGGCAGTATAGTAATCGAGACAGTATTCCATCGCGTTACCGTGCATATCGTACAGCCCCCAGGGGTTAGGCCGTTTTGATCCGACCTTCTGATAAGATCCTGAACTGTTATCATAGTACCAGGCATATTCGCCCGCTTTTGCCGGATCATTTCCCCAATGCCACGCAGTGACGGTACCTGCCCTGCAGGCATATTCCCATTCTGCCTCGGTTGGAAGACGATAAAAATCACCGGTTTTATCAGACAACCACTGGCAGTAACGAAGAGCAGCCTGCTGGGTCATTGTGGTGGCAGGATATCCGCCTGCCTTGCCTCTGCCGTAAGTGAAATCGTAATATGGGGGTGAGGGACGCGCTACTGCATCGGCGGTGAAACCAGTTGTGGCTGCCACATCCGAGTCGGAACTTCTGAACTGATAGAGAAAGAATTCATCAAAGGTCACTTCGCATACACCAATCCAGAAGCTGTCGAGCGTAACTTCATGTTGGCCCTCATCAAGGCCCCTGCCCTTTTCTGATTCGGGAGACCCCATCATAAATTTACCTCCGGGAATCAGCGCCATTTTAAATCCGGTGGAGGAACCGGGTATCGTTTCTGACTTCACCACAGGCTTGATCTGAGCTGTCAGAGCAACTGGCATCAGAAAGGCGAGGATTAAAGGTATCTTGCACATGCCCGTTACTTTTTCAGTCCAATTTCACGCAGGCGTTCGTCGAGATATTCACCGGCGGTTATGGGTTCATAATGAAGCGGATTGTCAATATTGACGCATTGCTCGAGACATTTCAGCGACATGGAACTGACGGGGTGCAGAAAGAAAGGGATACTGAGCCTGGGCAGGTGCCATTCTTCGCGTGGAGGATTCACTACCCGATGTGTGGTGCTTTTCAGGTAATTGTTTGTCAGCCTTTGGAGCATATCACCGACATTTATGACGATTTCGTCGGCCTCGGGCATAACAGCCACCCATTTATTCTCGGAGGTAAGAAGTTGTAGTCCTCCGGCGCTCGCGCCCACGAGCAGCGTGATCAGGTTGATATCTTCGTGCTGTTCGGCTCTGATTGCAGATGCCGGTTCGCTGGTTATGGGCGGATAATGAATACTGCGCAGGATGGAGTTTCCGCCGTTAATAAATTGATCAAAATAGTTCTCCGGAAGATTGAGGTGAATTGCAATAGCCTGAAGCAGATAACTACCTGCCTTTTCAAATTCTCTGTAGAGTTGTCGGCCGGTATCAACAAATCCGGGTTCTTCGGCAACATCTGTATTATCCGGGCATTCGGATTTGAAGGGATGGTGGTCGGGCAACTCTTGTCCTATTTGAAAGAACTCCTTCAGATCGGCGACATTTGACTGTTTTGCGTGCTCTTTTCCGAAGGATGTGTAGCCCCGCTGTCCGGCCATTCCGGGTATTTCGTATTTCCCCTTTACATCAACGGGGAGTGCAAAGAAAGCTTTTGAGGCATTGAAAAAGCTGTCAATCAGCGACTTGGGGATACCATGTCCCTCAACTGCCACGAATCCGACCTCGTGAAATGCCTTCCCCAGATCTTCTACAAACTGACGGCGATCGTCCTCGTCACCATGAACAAATTTGGACAGATTAACCGTTGGTACGCCTTTTTCCATTTTTTGACAAGTTAAGCCGGAATTGATCATTCTTTCCGGCAATTCAGCACAGTCCGGAAATACTTCCGGAAATAACGGTCGAAAAGTCGGAAAAAAAATGGTTTCTACCAATCTTTTTTTGTCTGGCCCGATGGTTTCTGTCGTGCGGTACGATATTTTCTGGCATTTCGCTGATCTTCAGATTCGACAGCTGTTTCCAGCAGACGTCTGGCCTCTTCCCTTGATTTTTGTTCAGGCGTTTGTTTGCCCTGTCCGGGTTGCCGGTCATTTTCAGGTTTCTGTGCTTTGGGAGAATCCTGCCCGTCTTCCCGGGGCTGATTTGACTGTTGTTGCTGTTGCTTGTCCTGTTGTTGCCGGCTTTCCTGTTCCTGCTGTTGCTTTTTCAGTTTTTTAGCTGCTATTTGCAGATTTTTCTTCGTGTCGGGGGCATCGGGCTGGTACCTCAGACTTTGTTTGTAGGCATTCACAGCAGCTTCATACTGTTGTTGTTGTAATCTGGCGTTCCCCAGATTATGCAGAGCACCGGCCTTTTTATCGGGGGATTTAAATCCTTCGGACGCCGTTTCAAACTGTTTTGCCGCATCCTCCCATTTACCCTGCTGATAAAGAGCATTACCAAGATTATAGGCAGCAAAAGGATCCGCAGGGGCTTTTTTCACGGCACACCTGTACTGTTCTTCAGAAGCCTTGTACTTCTCCTGATCATAAAACTGATCTCCTTTTAACAGGAATTTATGCGCTTCCTGCGCAGTCCCTGTTGAAGAAAACAGCGCGGTCAATACTATTAATCCGTTCCTGAAAAATGATTGTTTCATATTCTGTTTTTATACCTGAATAGCCACAACTGGAACATTATCAGTAAAATAGCCGGCAGTACAAAAAACTGAAATCTCTCTTCCGATGAGATTAACCTCTGAGATTTCACCATTTTACCTCCGACTCCCTTCACTATATCCGTAATCGCACTGATAGCTGCGTCACCCTGATTTACATGAAAAGATTTGCCTCCGCCTGCAGCAGCGATCTCACGAAGAGCTGCTTCGTTCAGCCCGGTGATTACCAACTGACCATTATCGTCTTTCTTGTACTGCCCGTTACCTGTCGGGATTGGCCCACCGGATTCAGTTCCTACTCCTACAGTACAAATTAAGAGTCCTTTTTCCAGGGCAGCGGCAGCCCTTTCCTTTGAGTCGTCATCGTGTGACTCACCATCAGTCAGAATAACCATGACGGTTCCACGTGTCTCTTCCTGGTCAAGTGACTCCTCTGCAATAGTAACAGCCTCGGCTATATTTGTACCCTGATCTGTCAGAAGATCAGTTGATGCACTTTGAAGACTTTGCTGAATAAATCCGTAATCATCAGAAAGAGGCATCTGCAGAAATGCGCTTCCTGCGAAAAAAACCAGTCCGACCCGTTGCCCATCGAGAGAGCTTACCAGTTTCCGGGCGAACAGGCGTGCCATTTCAAGACGATCAGGTGCAATATCCTGACAGAGCATACTTCTGGAGATATCCAGCGCAATGACAACATCTGATGATTTTCGCGACAGGGTTTCGGTATGTGCCCCCCACTGCGGTCCGGCCCAGGCAACCACAAGCAGCAGATTAACTGCTGTCAGTACACATACTCCAGCGACGAATCTGCGGAACGGGAATCGGGGAATGATCCATTCGGCGCCATTGAGCTTTTTCATCATCTGGGTACGCCATCTCCAGTAGTTGAAAGCGGCGAGCAGTAAGACTGGCAGGGCAAGCAGCAGCCAGAGATGTCCGGAATGAGCAAATTTGAACATCTGTTACAGATTTTATTTCAGTCTGACCCTCATGAGTGCCCCCAGTTGTTCGTGGGCATTTTTCCATTCATCATTGGAGAAGACCCAGAGCCCCTTGCGATATCCTCTTGTAATGAGGTAGAAAACATTCTGTGCACGCCATATATGCGGTTTCAATCCAATTTGATCTACTATTTCGAGCACCTCGACGATCCATTTAATTCTTGGAACCGAGGATTCGCTGGTTTCAATTCTTTCAATCTCGGACTCCGTTCTTCTGCCGATAGTATGGTTGAGAAGTTCTTCATCGTTGAGTCGGATATTCCACCGTTTAATATCCTGAGAGATACGTTCAAGCGTTTTTAGATCACCCATAGCCGGATCGTTGAAAAAGTCCAGCAGTTCGGCATTGAGTACATACGAAGCGATATCGCCCCACGTTGATGGTAACGGCATTTTGGCTTCTTCGAGTGCCATCATCAGTTGATAATTATCGCGGAAGACATTCTGGAAGATTGATTTGGCTGTATCGAGGCTATTCCTGGTAATTTCCCTGATAATTTTGATTTTCTCGTCGGAAAAGAGGCTTGAAAGCGTAAATTTTTCCGGACCGAAATACTCCTGCAACGTTCCGATAACTTCACCCAGGTTTGCTGCCCTGAAAGATGCGTTCGTTCGTCTGAACATCTCATCGAATCCGGATCGGGTCATGGACGCAGAGATATTACCAATGATATGTTGCTGGCCGAGATAGAGTACAGCGTAGCAAAATGTTTGCTCTGCCTGGCTTATTCTTGATTGAATTCTAAGTTTTCCTGCGGCAAATTTGGGTGTTCCGGCCTCGATTTTCTCAAAAAAATCTACTTTGGCGGTATAATTAAACAGGTTAAGGCTTTCCGGATTACTTTCAAACAGTGATGCTACAGCGAAATGCGTGGCTACACGTTCGAGCGTCACTCTGGTGGGGATGACATTTTCGTGAAAGCTGACAGCTCCATTTTCGAATACATTACTTGGAGCGGTTGCAAGCCTTTTTGAGAATTCAGGTTTCAGATCAACGCCAAAAACGTCTAATGCGTAATCCATAGCTCTGAGTGCATACTGCAGAATCTGATTGGTTTCTATTCCGGAGATTTCGTCGAAGAACCAACCGCAGCTGGTGTACATAAGGATAGAGAATCGCTGGATTTCCATCATTCTGAGTACAGCTATTTTCTCCAGCTGGCTTAGTTCGCGTCGTGCATGTTTCTTGATAAAGAGCCGGATATTCTCGTCTGACCTGTCGAGTACAACCTCAATGTAGTCATTTCTTGCGGCCCAGGCATCTCTGAGCAGGCGGTTGCCCTCTCTCTCGAACAGGGGTATCAACTGATCTCTCAGCCAGTCCAGCGTATCCCTGAGTGGTTTGCGCCATTTTTGGTTCCAGGTGGTACCTCCGCTGTTGCAGCCGCAATCGGCTCGCCATCTTTCAACGCCGTGCACGCAGCTCCAGGAGGAGTTTTCGTGAATCACGGCTTCCCACACAGGAGGGTGATTTTCCAGAAACTGACCATAATTGGTGAGCAGCGCCCTGGAGTTGTCCTCTATACAGTTGAGGGCATCAGCGAGCGCCATTTCTCCATATCTGTGGTGATGTCCGTAGCTTTCGCCATCAGTTGCCACGTGCGACAATTGTGGCTCTGTGCTATCATCGAAGGTACTACATACCCGGTTTGCCAGTGCCTTTCCGCTATTGAGCAATCCGCCGAATGCCACTTCCTGAGCGATAGTTCCATCGTAGAAGAACAGCGCAATTTTTCTGCCACTTGGCAGATTACACCAGTATGCCCTTCGGGTATCAACCGTTTCCGTAAATACAGGTTGCCAGTCGGGACTGGCAACTGTGTTTATCTTTCTGACAGCTTTAGCCTGTCGCGGAGCAAGGATAGTATATTTAACTCCATGAGCGGCGAGTACTTCCAGCGATTCCGTGTCAACGGCAGTTTCAGCGAGCCACATCCCCTCCGGTTTTCTGCCGAATCTGGATTCGAAGTCGCGGATTCCCCAGTGCACCTGCGTAACCTTGTCGCGAAAATTGGCCAGGGGCATAATGAGGTGACTATAGACCTGGGCAACAGCTGAGCCATGGCCACCGAATAATTCTGCGCTTCTTTTATCTGATTTCAGGACGAGCGAGTAGGCTTCGGGGTCATTTTCGGCAAGCCAGCTGAGCAGCGTGGGGCCGAAGTTGAAAGAAATGCGGTTATAGTTATTTCTGATTCTGGAAATCCACCCTGTTTCATCGAGGATACGGGCTGCAGCATTGGGTGCGTAGCACTCAAAATTGATCCTGGAATTCCAGTCGTGGAAAGGGTGTGCGGATTCCTGTCGTTCAACCGTTTCGAGCCAGGCATTTTCGCGTGGGGGCTGGTAGAAATGCCCGTGGATACACACGTACTTGTAATTCTTTGACATGGTGCAAAGATACGAAAGGAGGTGGCTAAAACAACAGAGCCTCCGTTGCGTATGCAACGGAGGCCTGTTAATTTGAGTTGGCACCGACCTACTCTCCCGGGACATCTGAC
>JBDLWO010000225.1:0-9720 GCA_039804245.1 Bacteroidota bacterium | reverse complement strand
TGCAACAAAGGAACTATTACGAGGACATTCCGTGCATTAGACTGTGGAGGCAACTCCACTCAGTGCACACAGCGGATTGTGGTTAACTACCTGCAGGATTACTACGTACGTTTCCCCGACGACAAGATCATCACGTTCTGTGATGGTACAGGAATTTACGGTGAACCAACCTTCTACGGAGAAGATTGTGAACTGCTCGGTATCACTTATGAAGATCTGATCTACACCGTGGTGCCCGATGCCTGCTTCAAGATAGAGCGCAACTGGCGTATCATCAACTGGTGTACGTTTGATCCGAACGGAAGTTGTGTGGATGTTCCCAACCCGAATCCGAATGTTGCTACAAACCACGCTTCCAACCTGCCGGGTCCGATCGTTTCTCCGATTCAAACGGCAGGTGATCCGTGGAAGTCAACAATCGTGAAGGTGAATCCGAACGATCCGCAGGCAACCAACTACTCGGTGTTCTTCAGTGCCGGAGCAAACTGTTATTCGTACAAACAGATTATCAAAATTATTGACTCGCAAGATCCGGTGGCAGAGTGTGATGATGCAACTGAGGCCGGTAAAATCTGTGATGAGACAGATAATGATGCTGCGTTGTGGAATGAAATGTACTGGTGGGATCTGGCCAACTCTTCGCATGATCTGTGCGACGCTCCGTCTGATATCAGCCTGACTGCTACAGATGCCTGCAGCGGCGCCAATATCAGCTTCGAGTATCAGTTGTTGCTCGATCTCGACGGCGATGGTACGATGGAAACATTGATCAACAGCACACAGCTGGGCAGCCAGCCCGGTGGCCTGGGCTGGAATAATGTCCCCTACAACAACCTGTCAGGAAATACAGTCGCCCGACAGTTCGACAACCGTCCGGTGGCTCCGAACCAGAAATGGGGTTTCGCCATCCAGGAAGTAGTTACGGGCAACAAAAAGACGGCTTATGTGAAGTTCAATACGCAACAGGCACAAAGTACCTTCGTTACACCGCAACTGCCGTATGGCAAACACAAGATCAAGTGGTTTGTTACAGACGGTTGTGGTAATGAAACAGTCTGCGAATACCCCGTTGAAATCAAAGACTGCAAGGCACCAACGGTGGTTTGCTTCAACGGACTGAGTGTCAATATCATGCCAACAGGTATGATTACCATGAATGATGTTGATTTCCTGGAATATACCGTGGATAACTGTTCTCAAACGCAGTTCCTGCGCACGGGCGTACGCAAGTGCGGTACAGGTGCAGGTTTCCCGGTTGACGCAAACGGTAACCCGGTCACAACGGTAACTTTTGACTGCAACGAATTGGGTACTCAATGTGTCGAACTTTGGTCGGTTGATATTGCCGGTAATGCCAGCTACTGCGAAACCTACATCGTTGTCCAGGATAACAACGGCAACTGTCCGAACAGCGACAAAGTCAATGTATCCGGCGCACTGAAAACGGAAGGCACAGATGGCGTGGAAGAAGCAAATGTAACGATTGACGGAACGGTCACTTTCGCACCGCCGTTCAGTTATTTCGACATGACGGATGACTCGGGTATATATAAAGTGGTAAACAGCATACCGATGGCCTCCAACTTTACGATTACACCTGCCAAAGACGACAGTCCGCTCAACGGCGTAACAACCTACGACCTGGTACTGATATCAAGGCATGTACTCGGTGTGGAGCCACTCGGAAGCCCGTACAAAATGATCGCTGCTGACGCCAACAAGTCCAACTCCATCACAACTTTCGATATTGTTGAACTTCGAAAGCTGATCCTCGGTATCTATAATGAGTTGCCCAATAACACCTCCTGGAGGTTCGTGGACAAAACACAGGTATTTGCCAATCCGATGAATCCATTTGCAGAAACCATCAGGGAGAATATGTCTGTCGCAGATGCCCAAAACAGTATGGTGGAAGACTTCATCGGTGTCAAGGTGGGTGATGTAAACGGTTCGGCTGTCGCCAACAGCGCCATGTATGCCGATGATCGTACAAGCGGCACACTCCTGTTTGATGTGGACGACCGTACGGTGAAAGCCGGCGAAACATTCGATGTGACGTTCAAAGCCAGCGAGATTGTCCAGGGTTACCAGATGACGTTAAATCTGAACGGCCTGAAAGTAGCCGCTGTTGTGAAATCAGATCAGGTGTCGGAGCACAACTTTGGCGTACTGGAAAACGCGCTGACGGTCTCAATTGATGGCTCTAATATGTTCACGGTAACATTTACTGCCACCAAATCGGGCAAATTGAGCGAAATGCTGGGCGTTTCAAGCCGTATTACGAAAGCTGAAGGCTACAACCCGGCAGGAAATCGCCTGGACATAGCACTCCGTTTCGACGGTAATACCATCAGTAGTATCGGCTTCGAACTGTACCAGAATCAGCCAAATCCGTTCGTGAATAAAACCTTCATCGGTTTCCACCTGCCCGAGGCAGCATCCGCTACACTGACGGTTTATGATGAAACCGGACGTACGGTGTTCACACAGAAAGGTGATTTTGTAAAGGGATACAATGCTGTAGCGCTTGACAAGGCTCTGATTAATACTTCCGGCATTCTTTATTACTCGTTGAAATCGGGCGATAATACGGCAACCCGCAAGATGATTCAGACAAAGTGAAGCAAATGAACCAGAGCCTCCCGGGCTCTGAGGAAAATCAGTTTAAAGCCGCTCCGGAAACCCGGGGCGGCTTTTTTGCAGGTAATTGAAAATCGCGGGCAGACTGGGAAAAACAGGCGATTCAGGTTCAGCTAGAAAGCAACAGGAGTATCGAAATGTCTCATTATATCATATTCCTCTTACTTTTGCCCAAATAATTGTGCCCTGATGAAAAGAATTGCTCTTGTTCTGCCTGCTCTGTTTTTCTTTTGTGCGTATGCCCGTACGCAAAGTTCTTTCGGAAAATTCATCGTTGGAATCGAGTCAGGATTCGATGTGGCGCAGTTCTCGGAAGGACTCAAAGCGCAGGCATCGCCCTATCTGCAGGCCGAAGTTCCATTCTGGAAATTCTCCATCGGAGCCGGTTTCGGAAAGAAATATTACCCCGATTATGAGTTCTACACTTCCAGCGGCGCCATGACTGAAAGGGAGGTGAACGGAGCTATTGTGCGTTATTATCTCGCCGATTTACATGCCTTCAAACCCCAATACTGGATTGTGCCTGTCAAAATCAATTTCCGTGTACACAAGTGTGACTGCGTCTGGCTGCACGCAGGCATGATTTTCGATATCGCCGACAAGAGCAAACCGGATAAAATTTTGTACAGGGATGCGGAGTTTGAACAACCTGTCAATCAGGGACTGACCAGCGAACAGCTGACCGCGAATCGCACGCAGTCCGTCGAACTTGGAATCGGATTCAATCTGTTTCAACGCGACCGGTTCAGGCTGACAGCGCGACCAGCCTATGTGCTTACCCGAAATCCTGAAATTTACAACGATGCTCCCGACTGGTTGCCCACTCTGAGGTTTTCCTTTGCTGCACAGGCTGGATTATGGTAAGGCTTATCCTGCCATTTCGCGCTCCAGTTGCGTCACATAATCGCCCGGAGGCAACCCGGTTACGCTCTTGAATGTACGATAAAATGAAGATTTGGAGTTGAATCCGGCTGAAGTGTAAATGCTGGACAGGTCTATCTCTTTATTCGCCGCAAGTAACTCCTGGATAATTCTTTTTGATTCGTTCACCCGCAATCTGTTGATCAGTCCCTTGAAATTCTGATCGCCGTGCAGGGCAACGGCCTCATAAACATAGCGGCGGTTGGTGCCCAGCAACTTGATAATATACTTCTGATCCAGATCGGGCATCAGGTACATTTTTTCTGCCTCAATCATATCCATAATCCGATTGAACATCTGTTGTGACTTTTCTTTCGGTATGATTTCTCCCGATTCATCATCATTTATATCGGGTATTTCCTTTGATACATGCTGACTTTCAAGACGGTTCCGGAGTATCTTTATCTGAAAATCGGTTTCTTTTTCCTTTTTGAACAGAATTTTCTTGTAAAAGCCTTCCCTTAAATAAAATACTGCCAAAAACAAGAGTAAAATCGCCAATACAGATATAATCAGCAAGTTGATCCTCCCCGATCGCTGTGCCGCCAGCAATTCAGCCGTCTGGTTCTTTATGGTGAGGTTTTTCTTTTCTATCTCGTGTAATGATTTCAACTCATTCAGTCGGAGTGTTACTTCGTCACTTCTGAGTTTATTGTTCAGTTTGGTATATGCCTCATAAAACCTGATCGCTTTTTCGGGCTGATTGAGTGACTTGTAGGAGGTGTACATCATACTGTCTATCCGGATCTCCAGCTGAATCATCGGCTGCTCGCTGAGATAATCCAGGCCCTGACTGCCATATTCGATGGCCTTCTCAAAATCGCCTCTTTTAAGATGGTGGTGCATCAGATTGGAACAACCCATGGCAAGGAGACGCTTGTCCTGTAACTGGGCTGCCAGCTGGTTGGCTTTTTTCAGGTAATTCAACTGCTCGTTTAGTCGGTTCTGTACGCCCTTGATGTCGGCAATAGATCCGTAGGCGCGGGCTACAAGGCGCAGGTTTTTTTGTTGTAATCCCAGTTCTGCTGACTGGTTGAGAGATACGAGGGCGGGTTCAAGCAATCCCATGTTAAACTGTGCCAACCCCAGATTGTAATAGTCAATGGGCAGGTTCTCTTTGGCCCCATTGGCTAATGTCATATTCAGAGCTTCCTGGTAAAACTCAAGCGACAGTTGAAATTGCTTGTTCTGAAGGTGTATGTTGCCCAGCGATATAAGCGCCGAATAGATCATTCGGGAATCGTTTGACCTCCTGGCGTAATCGTAGAGCAATCTTGTGTAGTAAAGGGCACTGTCAAGTTGTCCGTTCCTGTTATAGGAGTGGGAGGCAGCTTTCCAGATTTCCGAGAGTATGGCAGAGTCTTTTACCGTGGTCGCGCTGACAAGTGCAACCCGTACAGACTGGAGAGATTCAACAAAATTACCCTTGCTCAGCAGCGCACTGCCTCTGACAGAGTGGTAAAGGGCCAATTGCTCTTTATCCGATCCTGAGTTTTTCAGGATACCATCAATATAGGAAAGAACAGAGTCAGCCTTGTTCTCGCGCATCAGCCTGCGCATATATCTGATCTCTTCTTCTCTACGGTTATCAGCCCGAAGCTGAAGCGCTACAAAGGACATAATGAATATGCACAGAAATCTCATGAGCCCAATCTCGATGGTGAAAAATCAATGAAACGCGTTCGCCGGAGGCAAACATACCATAAATTCACATTTTGACACTTTAAATTTCTTTTTTGACACTGTAATTTGTACTGAAAGGGTCAATTTTGTATCATGTATTGAAACACGCTTCTGCCGGAATTCAGCTCAACTAATCCAGTCTCCGGTATTCAGTACGCTCTCATTTTGCACATTTACTTTAATCCTTTACCGCTGTTCCGCTGGCCCGGAAATAATCTCATGAAAGGCCGGTTACAGAAACTGTATTCATCCTAATGAATAAAGAAAGGGGCCGTTGAACAAGTGTTTCAACGGCCCCTACTTTTCAGAGTGTACCCCTGTGTTATCTGGCGAAGGCTACAGCCCGCTTCTCCCTGATTACGGTAATCCTGATCTGGCCCGGATACTGCATCTCTTCCTGAATTTTCTGTGAAATCATGAATGACAGATCGTCGGCATACTGATCGGTTACCTTGTCGGCTTCAACGATTACGCGTAACTCTCGGCCAGCCTGCATGGCAAATGCCTTGGCAACACCTTCATATCCCATCGCCAGTTCTTCCAGTTCGCCTATACGTTTCAGGTAGTTCTCCAGAATCTCGCGACGCGCGCCCGGGCGTGCACCCGAGATAGCATCACAGGCCTGTATGATCGGAGAAATAATGTTGTTCATCTCGATTTCGTCGTGGTGGGCACCCACGGCGTTAATGATCACAGGATGCTCTCCATGCTGTTCGCACATTTTCATGCCGAGCAGGGCATGTGAGAGTTCTGTCTCTTCCTCGGCTACCTTGCCAATATCGTGCAGCAGGCCTGCGCGCTTGGCCATCTTGATTTGCTTCGGATTCATACCCAGCTCGGCAGCCATGATAGCGCATAGCTCGGCTGTTTCGACACTGTGCTTGAGCAGGTTCTGTCCGTAGGAAGAGCGGAAGCGCATACGGCCTACCATTCGAACAAGCGCTGGCGCAAGGCCGTGAATGCCGAGCTCAATAACTGTGCGCTCGCCAATCTCCATGATCTGCTCTTCCAGTTGCTTCTGTACCTTGGCCACCACCTCTTCAATACGCTGCGGGTGAATACGGCCATCTGCCACCAGGCGCTGCAGCGACAAACGGGCTATCTCGCGGCGAACCGGATCGAAAGAGGAAATTACAATGGCCTCCGGCGTATCGTCAACAATCAGTTCAACGCCTGTGGCTGCTTCCAGGGCCCGGATATTACGACCTTCACGACCGATGATCTGCCCCTTCATCTCATCTGACTCCAGATTGAATACAGAAACGGTGTTTTCGATAGTAAATTCGGCAGCCATACGCTGTATCGTCTGTATGACAATCTTTTTGGCTTCCTTGTTGGCATTCAGTTTGGCCTGACCAATGGCATCGCGAACAATAGACTGGGCCTCCGATTCACTCTTGGCGCGTACCTGTTCGAGCAACTGATCCTTGGCGTCCTGTTGCGTCAGTCTGGCGATTGACTCCAGAGCCTTGATGCGCTCTTCATTGGCCGCATCCAGCTCCTCGCGTTTCTTTTGTACAATCTTCAACTGTTTGTCGAGGTTCTCACGAAGGGTGTCGAGTTCCAGCTCCTTGAGCTCCATTTCGCTTTTACGGGCCTCCAGTTCTGTGAACCGGGCATTGATGGCATCAGTTTCAACCTTGATGTCTTTCTGCTGGGCCGCAATTTCCATCTCCAGATCCTTGAGCTCGAGTTGCCGTTTCATTTTCTCGGCCTCCACTTCCTGCTTCATCTGAGCGTAGCGCTCTTTGGCCTCCTGAATCTTTTGCTGTTTGATCCGTTCATTCTCGGCCTCAGCTTTGGAGGTAATCTTGTCGGCCTTCAGTGCTGCCTCGTCTTCGGTGCGTTTGGCACTCAGTCGTGCTTCCTGAATAATCAGCTCTGCCTGGCGGGTTGCTTCTTCTGCCGCCTTCGAACTGTTTTTCTTTATGGTCATGTTGGCGATTACCCAGGCAGCAACAGCGCCTATCGCCAGACCTATCAAAATACTCGTTGGTTCCATGTCTGGTCAATTCTCGATTTATGGTGAATGTGTACTATATATGACGCCAGTTATCCTACTTTCTGATAACAGCACCGAGTTTACCTTCAAAAACAGATGTGAGCTGATTCATGACAGCATCTATCTCCTTGTCCTGAAGGGTTTTTCCTGTGTCTTCAAAGATAAAACTCACCGCACAGGACTTCTTCCCGGCACCGAGTTTGTTCTCATCATCAAATACATCAAACAGATTGACATCTTTCAACAGTTTTTGAGCTGTTTTGGTAGCTAACTGCCTGATTTCCCCGAAAGTAACGCCTTTGTCGAGCACTAATGCCAGATCGCGCCTTACTGTCGGGAACTTGTTTAACTCCTGAAACTGTATCTTGTTGCCAGACACAGCCTTAATCAGGCTTGTGACGTTGAAATCGGCAAAAAGTACCGGATTTTTAACATCCATTTTTTTCAGAATCAATGGATCCACTGCTCCAAAGGTTACTATCTCCCGGTCGCCCCTGTGATATTTCAGCGCATACTGAAACGGGTTTTCCTGTAAAATACTCTCCTGGTAGCCTCTGATTCCCAAACGGGCGAGCAGGTTGCCCACGTAAGCCTTGAGCGTGAAGAAATCGGAATTCCCCTTGACTGATGGCTGCCACGATTCGGTATTGCGCGCTCCGGTTATGGTGAGCGACAAACGGGCGGTTTCTTCCATGCTGTTCTCCCCGGCTCTCCTGTACACCTTGCCAAACTCGAACAGACGCAGGTCGGGATTCTGGCGGTTCTGGTTGTGTACTACCACCTCCAGTGCGCTCAGCAACATGGCAGGCCTCAGGCAGTCAAGTCCCTGATTGGCCGAGTTGTGTATGAAAACCAGCTGATCGCTCCCGACAGGCCACAGGGCATCTTCACCAGTATAATGTGCAGAATTACCCAACGAGAGGCTCATACATTCATTAAACCCGTTGGATGCCAGAAATTCAGCGGCCAGATTTCGTATGTATTCAGGAGTGGGATGCACATTTACCTCCATGCTGCTGCGAATCTGGCTGGGCATGGAAATGTTGTCCAGACCAAACACCCGCAGTATCTCTTCCACCAGATCGGCCTCGCGGGTTACATCAGGCTTGTTGCAGGGTACGTGAGCGGTGAATCCCGTTTCTGTTTCATCGGTACGCTCAATATTGAGTGCATCCAGTATGCCTCTGATGCGTTCCCTGCCGAGATCTTCGCCGATAAGACTACTGATGCCAGCGTAAGTGGCTTTCACAGCCGCCCTGACAGGCTCCCGTTCACAGATTCTGGTTATCCCTGAACTGATTTTACCGCCGGTAAGGGCCTCCACCAGCAAGGCTGCGCGCGCAAGCGCAAGTCCTGTGTTCTCAGGATCTGCTCCCTTCTCGAATACCCAGGCCGAGTCGGTACGCAAACTGTGCCGCAACATGGTGCGGCGTATCCATCTGGCATTAAATATGGCCGCTTCCAGAAATATCCTGGTTGTAGTTTCGGAAACGCCACTGTCGGCGCCGCCAAACACACCACCTATACACATCGGCTCACCATGCCCATCACAAATCATCAGGTCCTCTGCAAATAATTTTCGCTCCACTCCGTCAAGTGTCACAAAGGGTGTTCCCTCTGCCACGGTCTTCACAACGATCTTTCCGCCACTGACTTTGTCCAGGTCAAATGCATGCAGGGGCTGCCCCAACTCTATGCGAACATAATTCGTTATGTCCACTACATTGTTAATCGGTCTCTGACCAACTGCCAGCAGACGATTCTTCAGCCACTCCGGACTTTCGCCTGTCTGTATTCCCTCTATCACGATACCGGAATAAAGCGGACAGGCTTCCGTGTTCTCCACGGCAACAGTGAATCCGGCGGCTCCGGCAGATATATTTTCGCTGCCCTTGGTCAGATACGACAAATCACGAAGTCCCGCATTCGGGTCTTCATGCACACGCATCCAGGCGAGAATATCTTCTGCCACGCCTTTGTGACTGGTAGCGTCGGCCCTGTTGGGTGTCAGACCAATTTCAAACACAACATCGGAAGGCATCTCATAATAATCTGCCGCACTGATTCCGGCCGGAGTGCCCTCAGGCAGCACAATGATGCCGGAGTGATCGTGCCCGAGCCCCAGCTCATCCTGTGCACAGATCATACCCTGAGAGGCTACGCCTCGTACCTTGCGTTCGCCAATAGTGAAGAGAGTACCATCTTTGGTGAAAACATTGGCTCCCGGAATGGCAAGGAATACCATCTGGCCCGCAGCCACATTGGGTGCGCCGCATACGACAGAGCGTACAACGCCATCGCCGGCATCTACTGTCGTGGCAGAGAGGTGATCGGTGTCAGGTATTTTTTCGCAGGTTAAAACCCTGGCCGTCAAAACCTTGTCGAGGTCCGCAGGCGATGTCTTAACTGTTTCAAATCCTTCCGACTCAAGTCCCAGCGATGTCAGTATGTCGGCGATTTCTGAGGGTGATTTA
>JBDLWO010000224.1:0-6068 GCA_039804245.1 Bacteroidota bacterium | reverse complement strand
CCTGGCGCTGTAATATCAAAGTTCCCACTTGCGCCCATTTGGATTCCCGATAATAAATTACCACTCCTCATCCAGATCAGGGCGTTTTTGTCTCCGGGAGCCGTGACGAGTAGTTTGGCATCGTCGCTCCCCCCCGAAACAGTAAGAGCCGTATTCGGGTCAGGTGTAGCCGTACCTACCCCTACGGTACCCGAGGAGGGAAATGTATTGCTTTGTCCGATCAGTGAAAGAGCATAAGGTGCACTGGTAAGCCTGAATCGCGGACTCAATTCCTGGCCGCCATCAACCGACAAACCAACGTAATAAGGAACATTAAACGCTGCATTGAGCGGATTAACCTCTCCGAGAATGGCGCTGTAAACGCCACCTACCACCTTGATGTTGTCCTGGGTTTCAGACCAGACGGGGCTTCCGCCTGTGGCAGCGGTGTATATCCTGAACGTCAGGCTGTATTTGCCGTCATCCACAGCTGTACCGGAAGAGTTGCGAATTGTTCCCTGCATGCTGATAGCTGCCTGGGCATTGATTTCAATTGTAATTGCAAAAAAAGCAAAGAACAGAAGTAAGATTCTGAATTTCATAACAGGAAGATGTTAAACTGAACGATAATGAGAGAGCATCCGGGACAGAAATATTGCAACAGCAAAATGCAGCACTGTCAGCCTGAATCGCGAGTGTAAAGTTCAGACACATTCACCCAAACAGATTGGCAAATACCCGAAGGATATGGCAAATTTCAAGTGCATTACAATGTAGCTATATTGTTCATAAGAAGACTGTCCAACCGGCAGGTATTGAAGGATTTTGTATATGAATAGTATGAGGGTAATGTTCGGGCACAGAAGAAAGGACATGTGGACAGGGCAAAAGTATCGAAAGCCCGTCACCCCGATAAATCAGGAAGTTACAAGATGACAGATGTGATTCAGATAAACGGTGAGTACGGGGCACAGGGCATAGATTATATACAACATCCTGTATATCAATCAATTAATTGCCCTTACAATATTTTCGGCTTCAGGCATGAGAGAAGGTATGGGTATAGCCGCGATTTCCGGGCATACCCGGCCTCGGAGAGGCCAGACATTTGTGACACCCGGGGTGGCCATGGCGTCTTCTCCACCCTCGTACATTTGGAATCAATCTGACAGGGTGTGTTTGCCCTGCCGCTCCGATCCGTTATCAACACAGTCAAAATCAGCAATCACATATCCAGTCGGAAAATACCTTTCGTCATCTCCTGTACTCCTCGCCCACCAGTTGCTTCCACACAAATACGTATTCCAGCGCAATCAGCCAGTAATGCTCCTGAAACTGCCCGCCGTTGTAATGGCTATAGGAAAGCTCCGCAAGTCCCGACCATAAAATAAGGAAACGATGCCGGGTAAACAGCGAAAAGACCATCGGAACTGCCACGTACCAGGGTTGTACCACCGCAGCCATACTCAGGTACAGGAAAAATGAAAACAACAGGGTTCGCGCCAGCGCAGGCGCACTGTCGCCCGTACGTACCTGCAAAGCCAGCCATATCACTCCGGCCAGTGTCAGCAGCCCCAGTGCCGGCCCGGAATACTCTCCGATATCCCAGCCCTTCAGCCATAACCCGAGCACCCGAATCACATAATAGAAGCTGGCGTTGAACTGAAACTGCCGGAAATACAGATCAAGACTCTCCAGTAAATTGGGCAACACCGCCAGCAGCGGACTGAAGAGTACTGCCGTAATCAATCCGAAAAAAAGAACAAAACGGGCGCCTTTCTGCAAACCGAGCCATTTCCATACAGCGGGCAGCAGCATCAGGGGCAGCAGTTTGGTGGCAGTGGCCAGTGCCCAGCATATTGCACCGGGCACTATTTTGTCCTTCTGTAATGCGATAAATCCGGCGAGCAGAAAGCAGATCATGGCACCCTCAAAATGCAGGTTGCCCGAAAATTCCAGGATCACCAGCGGATTGAGGGCGTACATGACCGCTGCATTCTCCGGCAATCCGAATTTCCCGCGATTTTTCCACAACAGCCAAACGGTGTATCCCTCAAAAATCAGCATGAACAATTTTATCACCACTACCGCGGGCAGCACCTCAACCGGGGAAACAAACCCGGCCGCAGCAAATACAGCCTGGCAAACAGGCGGATACACAGTAAAATAGTCCGGAGAATTCAGCCGGAGAAACAAATCCGGGGTAATACCGGGTATTTCTGTGTGCGAGTCAATAAAATATCGGGGAGTATGCAGGAAAGGATGATAACCCGCCACGGTCAGCCTGCCATCCCACAGAAACCTGAATACATCGTCGGACATCTGCGGCATGCTGAAAAGCAGCAGCAAACGAAGAGCCACACCCAGCCACAGCAGATGTCGGAAAGAGATGTTGTGATACCCGAAAGCCAGCCAGCCATACAGCAGAAAGGCGGCCAGGAAAGCCAGGATAAAGGGAATGAAGTCCGTCCGGTCGGCGTAATAGCCGAGAAAGATGGTGAGTACGGAAAGCAGCGCAAACGAGATCTGTTTCATAGCTGGCGGTGGCTGAATCCAAAAATCCACAGATCAGACGGACGTAACGAAAACGACCCATACAATCACAGGATCGTATGGGTCATTTCTGAAGAGTGGGCCCGGCAGGAATTGAACCCGCGACCATCTGATTATGAGTCAGCCGCTCTAACCACCTGAGCTACGGGCCCTGTTGATTCTTCAACGGCGCAAAATTAATGATTATCCGGGAATCACAGGCAATTCGTGATAAAAATTGCCCGGAGTTTGATGGCATCACCCGGCGTTGTCGTGCGAAAGACAAATTTTATGTTAATTTAATTTCAATTTATACGTTTTTCGTTTGTTAAGTTTTAATTTTTTACAAAAAAGTAAAATAATTATCTGAAAAAATTAATAAATGTAGTTTTGCGCAAAATTTGATGAATATGCGCTCAAGTCAACTTCTTTTCTGTTTGTTTGCCTTTGGTTCAAGTCTGTTCGGGCAACAACGCGACACCGTTTTACTGGAAAACTTTCAGTTCAACCCATTCATCACGATGCAAACGGTACCTTCCGGAACCGATACCGTCTGGGTGAATTATGATCAGGATGGACTGCCGAGTATCCTGAACACCCCTGAAACCAAACGCTGGACCTGGGATCAGTTTTTTCAAGGTGCCACCAATCCTGTCACCGGAGAAGTGAATTATTCAGCCATTTCGTATTCCTATCTGCAAAATTCGCTTCCGGGAAATAAAAACTGGCTGATCACTCCCCCTGTACATATCAGCGAGGCAGGCTATACCCTCAGCTGGAAATCAGCACCATCCCAGTTGCCAAGGTACATGGATGGATATATCGTACTTGTTTCCACCACAACCAATACACCTGCGGCCTTCACGGATACGATCTTCAGGGCAGCCTCCATGACTGGCATTACCGGCAACAGCCAGAGTACCAATTTTTCCAATTTTACCTTCAGTGAGGGGTATATACACGCCAACAGTTGTACTCTCCCCGATTATTTTGTGGCCGGAACGACGATTCATTACGGAAAACTGGAACCACACGAGGTGGATCTTTCCGGATTCACAGGTCAGACTGTTTATATTGCTTTCCTGCATAACTCAGACGACGACGACCGACTGGCGCTGGACGACATTATTGTCTCCCGTAATCTGTCAAGCAGCGTGACCTATACAGAAGCGGGGCAACCCTCAGTCAGTGTGCTGCAAAATCCTGTGGGAGACTGGCTCAGAACACGAATTGAGTCCGGAGAAAATAATGATACAGCTCTTTTCTACATCTTCAATACTTCCGGCAAAAGACTTTCGGAGCATACCGTAACACTGACACCGGGAGTATCTCTGGCCGAATTGCCGGTTGGTCATCTGCCGTCCGGCTGCTACATGCTGAGCTGTGTACTCAACAACAAGGTTGTCACACTCCCTTTCATCAAGGAGTGAAACAAATGAAATCCAGACGATTCATTCCAAAAATAAATTCATGACAATCAGGAAATTGCTGATATGCTCAATACTGGTATTGGGCGCAGGGAATGTTTTTTCCCAAATGGCCGACGGGAGTGTTGCGCCCGACTTCACGGCTACAGACATCAATGGAAATACCTATCGGCTGTATGATATTCTCAAGCAGGGTAAAACTGTGGTGCTGGATATCTCCGCTACATGGTGCGGACCTTGCTGGAATTACCACACATCGGGGGAACTGGAGGCATTTTTTCACGATTACGGGCCAGAAGGAACCAATCAGGCCTTCGTTTTCCTGATCGAAGGTGACGCATCCACCAACCTGAGTGATCTGATGGGCACAGGCACCAAAACCCAGGGCAACTGGGTAGAAGGCACTCCATACCCGATTATTGACAGCCGCGATATCGCAGAAGCCTATCTGATCAATTACTTCCCGACGGTTTACATGATTTGCCCGGACAGAAAAGTGCGGGAGGTCGCCCAGCAATCAGCTGACGTACTTGCGGTACTCATGTCTGACTGCCCGGAACCGGTCGGGAATACCAACGCCAGAATTCTGCAATATTCCGGATTTGAGGGGCTTTTTTGCGAAACTGTCAGATTTCAGCCGGTTGCAGAAATTCAGAACTTCGGCAGTGATACATTGACGTCAATGGTTACCACACTGAAGCTGAACGGTACTGCCGTGCAGCAGATAGAATGGTCGGGCAGTATGGCTACCTTCGAAACAGCAGAAATCAGATTTGACAGTCTGGCACTTTCAACTGACACGGAACTGGAAATCTCCGTGAATGCTCCCAATGGGATTACTGACGAACAACCATTTGACAATCAATATATTGCACCTGTACAGGTCGCCCCCAATGCATCCTCGTCGGTACTCACACTCCTTTTGCAACTCGATCAGTTTCCATTTGAAACCTACTGGGAGATCCGGAATGATATCGGTCAGTTGCTCTATTTTGACGGAAACAGAAAGGTATTATATCCCAACGACAGTGATGAGGGACGCTTTTTGACCCCCGGTGAACTCAAACGATATGAGATAGCGATTCCTGATGATGGTTGCTATGTCTTTTCAATCTACGATGCTGCCAACGATGGTCTGGCCGGCAATGCCTTTTTCAGGCTGGAAACACCGGATGGCACCGGAATAATTGAAGGCGGCGATTTTACATCGGAATTGAAAATCCCTTTTGGCACTTCCAATACCAACGGAATCGGGCATAATGCTTCGATTCTGAATCTGACCCCTTTCCCTGCAGATTTTTGTAATTCCTATTTCTACACACCCGGCGTTACGGTGAGAAATCTGGGGAATACCGATATGACTGATATCATTTTTGGAGTCAGCGGGATGCAGAAGAGTTATCCCGATGCTTCATGGCAGGGAGCCATTCCGCCCGGCGGCGGCACCGTGATCCAGCTTCCGGGAATTACTGTTGACAGTACCGACAACATCACGGTCTCGATCCGGTCAGTCAATGGAGTCCCCGACACCTTTGATTTTAAAAACAGTTTCACCCGGAAGGCATTCCGCCGGAAGACACCTGTTACCAGTTGGATTGTTGATATTCAGACGGATAATAAGGGTTATGAAACCTACTGGGATATTACCGACGATTCCGGCGCTGTATTGTTCAAAGGAGGCAATCCAGCCGTTGGCGCCAGTGGCGGCGGGGGAGGCATTGCTTCTCCTTCAGATCCCGGGGCGTACGCAAACAACGCGCATTATGTGGTCAATGCCGCATTGCCGGGTTATGGCTGTTATCACCTCAGAGTACTTGATGACGGCGGTAACGGCATGGCTGGCGGAATATTCGGTGTGCCCAATCCATACATCAAAATCAGAAATAATCAGGTCGGTATAATCGTTCAGACCACCGGATTGTTCGAATCGGCTTTCACCGCCAATGTTGAAGCTGGTATCGCGAGCACCGGCACGGAAACACCCGACGCCATGAAGGTGAGCGTATTCCCCAATCCTGTCCACGACGTTCTAACGGTGGTTTTACCCGACCCCGGCCATTATCAGCTCCGCATCATTGATTCCGGCAGTGGCCAGATACTCCGGTCAGTACAAGCAGATGCCGTTGAAGG
>JBDLWO010000223.1:0-6887 GCA_039804245.1 Bacteroidota bacterium | reverse complement strand
AGGTTTTGGCCAAACCGGGTACGCCTACCAGCAGGGCATGGCCATTGGAAAACAACGAGATGATAACCGCCCGGACGACATCGTCCTGTCCAACGATCACTTTTCCTATTTCAGATGAAAGATCTTTGTACGCTTTCGCAAGCGCGTCAACGCTTTCTACATCGGATTTTTGTTGTGACATATTCTTTTCGTGCAATTTGTTCTGCGGAAAAGCATAACGGCTCAACCGCTCTATTGTTTAATCAAGGGTGGCAAAGGTAAGCGATGAATGATGTGTTTTTTCGTTTTTTATGATTTGTATAACCTGACGGCTCAAATGACCTGACCCAGCCGAACAAGATTGCCCGGTACCGGAAAGGGGTTCCACCGCTGGTGTACCCCCAGCGCTGCTCCCATTGCAGTAGCCTGCGCTACTTCGGCCCGCCTCACTTCCATTTCAGGGAATGCCTCACACAATCCATTCATATACAATTTATTATGTGAGAAACCGCCATCAACAAACAGTTTTTTAACTCCGCTTGCACCCAGTGCCAGTCTGACGGAGCTGGCCTGTTTTTCTGCCAGTAAGCTCATAAAATCGGCATACTCCTCCCGGGTGCTGCCCGACTCTTGCTGCATCAGTTGTTCCGGACTGATCCCATACTTTGTGGCTATTTTATTCACTGCCAGCTCATGTTCGTTTCCACCAAAATACCGGGATGCCTTTACAGACCTCCCTGAAGGCGTCAGATAGCACAAACAATCGGCAGCAAGTTCCTCCGGCGTGAGCGGCTCTTCGTTGAACGGATTCAACGTAATACACCAGGTTCCGGTGGATAGCAGCATAAATGGCTCCTCAATTGTCGAAAGATAAGGCAACAGGGCCGCCGAGCTGTCGTGCAGGCCAGTCATCCTTCCCGTATCAGTCGTAACGGGCGGAAACAGGGCTTCCAGCCCCTCTGCCCTCACCCACCGGTGGTAATCCCGGGCCGCAAAATCCCAGAGCATGGTGTGGCAACCTGTGCTGGTCATTTCATTGGTTATCTCGCCTGACAATATCATCGCTACCCACTGTGGCAAATGCAGCGAGTATTTTATTTGATTGAATATTAATGGCTTGTGATATTTAAGCCAATAGAGTTGCAAGCCGGAATTGAGATGCCCCAGCACCGGAGATGCCGTCTCCAGTGCAATCCTGTCGGCCGGTCCATATTTCTCAAGAAACCGGGCGAGCAATTCCTCCGGGTATGGCTTCAGGTAGTTGTAAACGGGCGCAACAGGCTCGCCGTTAGCATCAAGATGTACAAAACTGGCCCCGTATGTGGTACAGTGTATGGCCTGTAATGACATTTTTTGGGATATGCTCTCCCTCGTTTCCAGTATCCATTGCTTCAGCAAATGGAGATCCTCGCACGGATATCCATCATCGTCAGCAGTTTCCGGCAGTCTGACAGATTGCTCATGCACCAACTCATAGCGCTCATTGAACATGATGGCTTTTTTATTGGTCTTTCCAATGTCGAAAATAAGACAGTGATGCATGTCAGAGTCCGGTTGCTACTGAACGTCCCCGTTTTTCTATCAGCTTCTCCCTGATTTTCATCGCCCTGAACACGGCAATTGGATTCAGGGCTCCGCCGGCCTGTCTGGCGGCTTCCGCCACCAGCGGCCGCATATCAAGGGTGAAGGCTTCACGCAGTATTTCTTCGGCAACAACTACGTCGTTCTCTGCCTGTGCCATATGTAAAGCAGACCTGTCAACCAGAAGTGCCCTGGCATAGGTACACAGGATATTCTGCACGCTCTGCAGGATGTCCTCCATCGGATCCTTGACATTATGACTGGCATCTATCATCCAGGCCAGCGGAGGATTGGTTACCGCGGGGTCTTCCATTGCATCTACCAACTCATTGAATATCAGGAAGAACTGAAATGGTCGCGTGCTGCCCGTTGTCAGGTCGTCGTCGCCATACATGGAGCCGTTGAAATGAAAGCCACCGAGGCGACCAAAGTGCATGAGCCGCGCCACAATCTGCTCAATGTTGGTGTTCGGCAGGTGATGACCCAGATCCACCAGTACCTGCGCCTGTTTGCCCAGATGCTGACACAGCGACAGGGAGGTGCCCCAGTCGGGTATAACCATCGAGTAGAAATTCGGCTCATAGGGCTTGTACTCAATGAGCATTGTCCAGTCCGATGGCATTTCACGGTATATGTCGGTCAGGGCATCGGCGGTACGCTGCCAGGCCCGGCGGAAGTGCTGCTGCCCGGGGAAGTTGGATCCGTCGGCCAGCCAGACGGTGAGTACCCTGGCCCCGAGCGCTTCCCCGTGACGAATGCAATCAATGTTGTGCTCCACTGCCTGACGTCGCGTGCCCGCGTCTGTGTGCGCGAGGGAGCCAAATTTGTATGAACAGGGCTGACCTGCCTGATCCTGAAAAGTATTGGAATTGACCGAATCAATAGCAAGCTCATGCTCCTTCAATAATTGCTTCAGGGCAGATGGATCGCGGGGAATATCCCAGGGTATGTGCAGGGAAATCGAGTTGGACGACCTGTTGAGGGCGTGCAGAAGGCCCACATCCTCAATTTTCTCTTCCAGATTGCGTGGTTCACCGCCAATCGGGAACCGCCCGAAACGTGTACCTCCCGTTCCCAGCGCCCAGGAGGGAATGGCGATCTGAAAATCCCGGATTTTTTCTATAATATTTCGGGCATCCACCCCATTTCTGGTCAATCTGGAAGTTATAAAGGCCAGATCTTCCCGATGTTCGGCCTCAGTAAGGGTGTTATGTTCTGCTATAAATTGCCTGATGTCCATCGTGCAGTATGTGTGGTTAATCAACGTAAAAATGCCATGGCAACTCCCCCATCCACATTAATGGCGTTGCCGGTTGATTTGGAGAGAAGTCCACCCACCAGCGCGAAACAGGCGTTAGCGATGTCTTCCGGAAGTATGACCTGATTCAGCAGGGTCCTTCTGGCGTAATAGGCGGGCAATTCTTCCACCGTGATACCGTACGCCTTCGCACGGCCCTCTGCCCAGCCACCGGCCCAGATATTGGAGTCGGCGATCACCGCATCCGGATTAACCGTGTTGACCCGGATCCCATCAGCCCCCAGCTCGGAGGCCATCAGCCTCGAAAGATGCGCCTGTGCCGCCTTGGCAGAGCCGTAACCGGCGTTATTCGGACCGGCCACGACGGCATTTTTCGATACAATGTTAATGATATCGCCGCCTGAACGCTGTTTTTTCAGCACGCTCAGACCAGCTTTTGATACGATAAACTGCCCTTTGACCAGGATATCATACAACCTGTCCCAGTCTTCAACGGTGTGATCCTCCATGGTTCCGGACAAACTGATACCGGCATTGTTGACGATGATATCAACTCCCCCAAAAGCCAGTACGGCTTCTTCAAAGGCTTTCTGTACTGAATCCGGGTCGGTCACATTCAGGGTTGTGACGGCTGCCACATCTTTTCCAAACAACTGTACGAATTCTCCCCGCGCGCCTGCGAGCCGTTCCTCATTGATATCATTCAGTAGCACACAGGCGCCCTCCTCCGCCAGTTTCCGTGAAATGGCCTTGCCAATACCACCGGCACTGCCGGTCACCAGCGCTATTTTACCCGACAATGGCTTGGGTTTGGGCATACGCTGCAGTTTGGCCTCTTCCAGCAGCCAGTATTCTATATTGAAAGCCTCCTGCTCCGAAAGGCCGGTGTATTCACTCACAGCCTCGGCCCCGCGCATGACATTTATGGCGTTGATATAAAATTCGGCAGCCACTCGGGCTGTCTGTTTGTCTTTGGCGAAAGTGAACATTCCCACTCCGGGGTACAGTATCACTACCGGATTCGGGTCGCGCACCGCGGGTGAACCACTGTGCCTGCAGCGATCATAATATAATTGATAATCAATTCTATACGACTCAAACTGTTTACTGGCATGCTCATAAACACCTGATTCATCCAGTCCATCCGGCAGGTCGAGTACCAGCGGACGAATCTTGGTTCGAAGGAAGTGATCGGGGCAGGAAGTGCCCATCCGGGCGAGACGCTCCAGGTCATGGGAGTTGACAAATTCCAGTACACGCTCATCATCGGTGAAATGGCCGATCATACTTCTCCGGCTGCCCGCCAGTCCGCGAAGGACCGGAGCTATCGCTGCCGCCTTTTCACGGCGTTGCTCCGCAGATGTTATTCCTGTAATACGGGCGCCACCAAACACCGGACGTTTTTTGCCGTAGTTTTCCTCCAGAAAAAGGGATGCCTTTTCTATCACTTCCAGGGTATTCTGATAGCTCTCCAGGCTGGTTTCGCCCCAGGTGAACAATCCGTGTCCGCCAAGTATCACGCCCCTCAGTTCAGGGTTCTGAGAGACCACGGCCTCCAGTTTAAGTCCGAGATCAAAGCCGGGGCGTTGCCACGGGAGCCAGGCCATGCTGTTACCCCAAAGTTCATGCATGATTTTTTCGCCGTCTTTGCTGGCTGCAATGGCGATGATGGCATCCGGGTGCAGGTGGTCAATGTGTTTGAACGGAAGGAGGCCGTGCAGTGGTGTATCAATCGAGGGCGCAGCACATTTGGGATCAAACAGGCAATGATCGAACAGAGCGACCATTTCATCTTCAAAGGCCAGTCCGCGATATCTGTTTCTGAGCGCCTGGAGTCTGTCGGTGTACAAATTGGCACAGCCTTTCCGGGTGAGTGTGCCTATATCACCCCCACTGCCTTTTACCCACATTACTTCTGCCTCAGTGCCTGTTACCGGATCAGTTTCTGTCAGTTTGACGGAGGTATTTCCTCCAGCGAAATTGGTCAGCCGGAGATCGGCGCCGAGCAAATTGGAGCGATAGATGAACAAATCCACCTCATTTCCCTGCAGTTCGGCAGCTTTTTTGTCGTCCCACAGATAGGAGACGTGTTTGAATGACTTCATTTTTGGATGCAGAACGGGTTTTAAACGGTTATTTCGATTTGATCAGGTGATCGGGCAGGTCATTCACAGTTTTACAGCAAACCTGATCGAGTACCTGTGCGAGTTGTTTTTTCAGGATTTCTGCCACGTGGTCGGCACCGGCCTCTCCCATGGCAGCCACCCCGTACATAAAGGATCGTCCGAGGAAGGTGAATTCAGCCCCGCTCGCGAGTACGCGCGCGATGTCCACGCCCGAGCGTATGCCACTGTCGAGCATGATCCGGATATTACCCCTGTATTTCTCTATGATGGGCGCCATGGAGCGCACCGACGATTGTCCGGCATCTAGCTGCCGGCCGCCGTGATTCGACACGATGACGCCATCGAAACCAAGCCGGATGGCCATGGCCGTATCTTCCTCACTGGCAACACCCTTCAGTACCAATTTCCCCCTCCAGCGGTCGCGGATGGGTGCAATTTTGGCTTCATTCACCCGACCGGAGAAGGTCTGGTTCATGTACTGACCCAATGCAGACATATTCATCCCTTTGGGCATATACTTTTTCATGTTGGCGAATTCCGGCTGTCCGTGCAGGAGGGTCCGTATTGCCCATTCCGGGCGACCGAGTATCTGAAGGATATTTGAAAAGGTCATTTTGGGAGGCATAGCCAGGCCATTCCGGATATCCCGGGGCCTGTAGCCAAAGCTCGGTACATCACAGAGAACGCACAGTACCTCACATCCCGCTGCCTCGGCCCTGTCGAGCAAATCATCTCTCAGACTGTTCCCGGCCGGGTGGTATAACTGAAACCAGAATTTTCCGTCTGTCAGCTTGCCGATTGTTTCAAGATCAGCCGTGGTGACTGTGCTCAGTACGAACGGTATATTGTGTTTTCTGGCCGCTTTTGCGAGTATTTCAGGTGATCCGGGCCACATCAATCCCTGTAATCCGATGGGAGCGATCCCGAAAGGTGCGTCATACACATGTCCGAACAGCTCCGTTTTCATGCTGGAGGCGGTATGATCGGTCAGATAGTACGGTTTCAGTTCAATTTCCCTGATTTCAGCAGTGTTTTTGTAGAGGTTCACATCCTCGTTACATCCGCCATCGAGGTATTCGAAGGCAAAACGCGGGATTTTCTGTTGCGCACGTGCGCGCAGATCTTCTATAGACGGGTATTTCATCACAATACATATTAAAGAGCATTCCCAACGCCAACCAGGAAGATGGAGGCAAAAATCAGTCCCAGACCAAACAGAAAGGTGCGGCGGGTTTGAGCGGATACCCCGCTCCACTCCTTCAGCCATACACCCCAGAGATTGGCGGTGAGAATAATGGTGGCCATGTGCAGTATCCAGGATGAAGCACCGTTGCCCAGCCTGGACTCGCCCATACCGTAAAAGAAGAACTGAAGAAACCAGAGAGTGCCGGCAAAAGAAGATAAAAGGGCATTTTTGGTGTTCGGAGCACCTTTTTTGCCAAAATCCGAAAAGGATCTGTTCTTCCACATCAGCCAGGCACACCAGAGGAAATTGGTGGTAAGACCACCCCACAATACCACAATATAGGTCACGTTATTCTGAAATAACGGATTGGCGCCCTGTACAACCGCCTGTTCGGCCATGGGTTTGCCAGCTTCAATACCAAAATTGAAAAAAGAACTCAGAATACCGGAAATTACAGCAATAGTAAGGCCTTTCACCAGGTGAAATTCCTCCACGCTTCCCGTTTTTTCCTCATGAGAAAGCTCGTTTTCTTTCATCATACCGGCTCTTCCCGTTATAGCGATACCCGCCAGACAAACGGCTACCCCAAGCAGTACCAGCTGACCACCCGGGTGCTGCATCATCCCGGTAATGCTCGTTTTGCCCTCCACCGGATAGATGGCATAATAGACGGAAGGAACAAGGGCTCCAAAGGCAGAGCAAAAGCCCAGCACTACCGAATTGCCGAGCGACATTCCCAGATAACGCACGCCCAATC
>JBDLWO010000222.1:0-51049 GCA_039804245.1 Bacteroidota bacterium | reverse complement strand
ATAATAATCTGCCGCACTGATTCCGGCCGGAGTGCCCTCAGGCAGCACAATGATGCCGGAGTGATCGTGCCCGAGCCCCAGCTCATCCTGTGCACAAATCATACCCTGGGAGGCTACACCGCGCACTTTACGTTCGCCAATAGTGAAGAGTGTACCATCTTTGGTGAAAACATTGGCGCCCGGAATGGCAAGGAATACCATCTGGCCCGCGGCCACATTGGGTGCACCGCATACGACAGAGCGTACAACGCCATCTCCGGCATCTACTGTCGTGGCAGAGAGGTGATCGGTATCAGGTATTTTTTCGCAGGTTAAAACTCTGGCCGTCAAAACCTTGTCGAGGTCCGCAGGCGATGTCTTAACTGTTTCAAATCCTTCCGACTCAAGTCCCAGCGATGTCAGTATGTCGGCGATTTCTGAGGGTGATTTATGAATGTCGAGAAAGTCTCGAAGCAGATTCAAGGATATCTTCATTCCTTACTTCAAATGAAGGATTAGGTGGTTTGATACGTCGCGGTTTTTTGCGGCGTTCTGCAAAGGTAGATAAAATCCGCAAGTAACTATCCGACAGGTCGTACAAGAGGCAAAAAAGTATCCTTTCAGGCCTCTTGTACAACGCGAATGAATAGTTATCTGTAAAAAAATCAGCGAATGATCACTTTCCTGACTCCTCTGCTTTCCGAATTGTTCACAGATATCAGGTAAATGCCCTCCGGCAATTCTCCTGTTTCGATCTGCCGGACCGAATTGCCTGCCGGCATAATCCATGAGTAAAGGGTGCGCCCGGCCATGTCGGTCAGCAGAATTTGTGTATCCGAGTCAGACGCCTGGCCAAATGCCAGCTGAATCATGTCTGTCGCCGGATTGGGGAAAATGGTGAAATCAAGCTCCGTAATTTTCTCCTCTGAGGTGCCAACAAATGGCTGTGTAAGAAATTTGGGTGTGCCCAGAAATCCTCCCTTGCCATCGGTTACCACAAAACGGAATCCATCGGGTACCGGACTGCCTCCATAATCAAAAAACCTGATCTGCCCGTTGTCGAGACTGGACTGGGTAAACTTGTCCCCGGGATTCAGCGTGCCAACGCCAATTCTCGAAATAATTCCGTCTTCAGGAACAGTTACTACGGTGTAAACCAGTTCGCTGTGGGTGTTGTCGTTATCTTCCACCAGGAGAAAATCAGGTGTAATAACCCGGTTGCCTCCGCTTGCCACCGGCATGATGTTGTTGTTCACCAGAAATGGCGCTACCACATCTATACTTGCACAAAACTCTATCTGGAAATCTTCCAGCGTGCCTCCGGAGCCGATTACATTGTCTTTAAGTCTGAAGGTCCACTCACCGGTTGAATTCTGCCCAATGAACGGAGTAAGCGGGTTAACAGGCCTGTACTGAAGTCCGGTATTGTTGGGCGGACAGGGGAAAGCGCCGGGAGCAGCATCATCCAGTCCGAAATTGAAGTTCCCGTTGAAATTGCCACAACGATCTTTCCACAGAAGTACATCGGTACCCGTCGGACTGATCAGGTGTGCCTCCAGATCCTTGAAGAAACTGTGGTAACCGTCAATCGTCTTGATATTGATATCGCTGATCACGCCACCCGAGTTGACTGTGAGCTTTGATTCTGCAGTTGGGGTGGAATTGGCCGACAGGTTTTTGGGCAGGTCATTGGCCTGGAATGTGCGGCAATCTTCAGCAAATGTGCTGAAAAAGAACGGCTCCGACCAGGTGTGTGCCCCGCACTCGTTGATCGGACGTACCCGCCAGTAATAGGCTGTACCCTTCTGAAGCAAAAGATTTACCTTGAAAGAATCCAGTGCTGAAGCATTTCTCGAAGACACAATGTTGCTGAAAGCCGGATCGGTGGCCAGTTGAACATCATAGAGATCGGCATCAAGGCCGTTTGCCCAGCGAAGGGTCTGGGTCAGGCTGCTTCCGGTAAGTCCGTCCGCAGGTGATACCAGCGCAAATCCGCTGAAATCATTTCTCCTGAGTACAAGCCTGATTGGCCGGATGAACTCGGTTCCGCCCGATATTGCCCGAACATTGAATGTGAATTCTCCTTCCACTGTTATGCCCGACAAATCAACAGAGAGGCTGGCTGTCTCACCGGGCTGAACGCTTGAGGAAGAGAAGGCGGCTACTGCTCCCGGCGGCAAATCTCCCGTGAGATCCAGCTGAATGGGGTCGCTGTACCCCAATACTCCCGCACTGACAATTTCGGTGATGAAATTGCCCGGCAGACAAATCTCGTCTGCATCATTGGTCAATCCAAGTGTCAGCGATGGCTGAACAGGAGCCTGTATCTTGAAGTTCTGATTCGAAATATCGTAGAAAATATTGTCAGCCGCATCCACGCGCACGCGCAGGCTGTTTGATATTATGTTCGGAACCAGCACATACTGGCTTCCGTCATTTTCAACTCCCGAAACAAGTGTGACCGGATATGTCTGTCCTCCATCGGTACTGAGCCTGATATTCACTTTCTTGCAGTTAACCGGCGCAGCATAAGTGTTGGCTACATCCCATGTCACTTCCGCATACTCGCCAACCCGCCAGATGGTTGTGCTGGTGTTGGGAGAAAGTACTTTGAAGGGCCCTGCTCCTTCATAAGTGTTGAATGCTACCTGCGCGTGCCCCAGCCCTCCGCCATTCGGCCTGTTGTCGCGAACCGAGAGCCTGAAGGTCATATCGCGGCTGTAGGTGGGCAACTGCTCCGTCCGGTCAAACGCGTTATTGATCACGGTGGTCAGTCGGGGGAAATATCTGTTGGGTACGCTCACAGCCGGGCGGGTTCTGAATAACGGACAGTTGCCTGCCGGGGTACTCACCGGAGCCGGAGGACCGAGATCATACTGCTCCCAGCAATAGCTCAAAGAATCACCGTCAACATCAGTGGCACTTCCGACTAACTCAAAGGGGGTAGATATGGGAATGAAAAAATTGTCCTGATAGGGCAGGGTAACTACCGGCGCGAAATTGGTAGTCTCCTGATACGAACCACAGGTAGCGCCATAAGTGTAGTAGTTCCTGATTTTGTTGATACTGCCTGCATGGAAGTACAAATCAGCATCGCCCTGTATGTTGTCGGCACCGCATGCGCCCGCGTATGACATGATGGTGCTGCCGCTGCCTGGTTCAAATGCCTCGGTTCCCTCACGCTGTGCATTGTCGCCGCAATTGTTCCAGCTGTGGCCGGCGCTTAACTGGTGACCCAGCTCCTGTCCGAATACACCTATGAAACCGCTGCCATAGTTGCCAACTCCAACGCCGGCCGAGCAGCCCTGTGCCTTGTTGGAAGTGCACAGTACTCCTAAAGCACCCACTCCGATGGCTCCACCTGTAATGTAGCGTGCCAGTACGTGCCCTACGTCATGCGAATTGGGATTGCAGTACAGGTTAAGCACCTCTGAGTTCTGTCCCAGCCAGTCCTGCACGGTCTGCCCGGTAAACGGATCGGTCAGCGGATCAAGAAATACAGCATTCTGACTGCCTGCAATCAGTTGCAGCCTGAGATCTATATCCCGCTCATAGATGGCGCCTATGAAGTTTACATACTCCGTAACAGCGGCAAAAACTTCAGGTTTGGTAGTGCCGTGATCCTGCGCAAATTCGCCTGTACAAGATACGGCAAACCTGAATATTTTGAGTTTTACAGGATCAGCCAGTTCTACACCCCGGTTTTCAACAGGTGGAGTGTAAAATTCGTTGTCTTCTCCGAATGTCAGTGAACCATCGTTCTTTACTTCTGCACGCAGACGACGTGTGCCATTGTCAGGTGCATCATCCGAATGATAGGCAAGGTAATATTCCGTCTGACCCCATGTGTATGGCTCCACAAAGGATGTATTGAAATCCGGGTGCATAATCATTGCTGTGAAGCCTCTTACTGTTGTACTGAAACGAACAGTACGACGCGGATCAGCTTTTGAAATGCCGGAATAGCAGTGAATATCCGGGAAAGCTGCCCGCGCTTCGGCGTCGAGCTGTGCTACCTCGAATACAGAAAAATCTTCTGTTGCTCCACCGGCCACCGGAATACTGATGATGCATTTTCCCATCTCAGCCTCAGGGGTGAATTCCCAGGGCGCTTCCGACAGCTTCTGCCGGATAGCACTGAAATCGAGACGCCAGGTATCAAATGCTGTAGGGAAAGCACTCCGTCGGGTGCGTGGATCAACAGAAATCTGCTGCGACTCAACCGGTTGAAAACAGTTTTTGGACTGCTGCCCGCTGGCACTCAGAAATGAAATGAGGGAGAGGACAGTGATAAGTATGTGTTTTGTCATTACTGAAAAGTTGAAACGTACGTTGTTCATGGGGATACAAGGGCTAAATTTCCGACAATTATGGGCAATCCAACAGATATTTTTTGGACAGTGCGTAACATTTGGGCTATTGTGCTTCCTTAAGGCCTGCTTCAAGTATGTCGCCTTCACGCACACGCGCAGGTTCTGTGCCCATCCAGATCATATTTTGCCCAAAAAGCACCTTGTTCCCGCGTCTGCGGTATTGCGAAAGTGTTTTAAGAGGCTCTGCACTTTTTTGAGCTGTTGCCTGGTCGGTTGTTACCATCACGCATCGTGCACACGGCTTGACACACCTGAATGGCTGACTGCCTATATGGATATCTGCCCAGGTGTCTTCTTCATGAGCCTGCCCCCCGGAAAATACAAAGTTCGGACGGAAGCGGTTCATCTGTACCGGATCTTTCAGCTGTTTGTTCAGCTCATCCAGGGCAGAAGCCCCGATGATAAGGTAGGGGAAACCGTCGGCAAAACTGACAAGTTGACCCGAAGGCGCATAACGCCCGTCAGCCCGCCGTCTGGAAGTGTCGGGCATGTAAACAAGATGTACAGGTGCGTGAAGTATGTCTGAAAACCATTCATCAATCTCCGGCGGCATTGTGAGTGCCGAAACAGAATTACTCCATACCTTTACACTGGTTTTTTCAGGAGACAAACCGGTGATGTCCAGCGGAACAATGACGGTCTGATCCGGGTACAGGCTGTTTCGTACGACAAGTTCGTCGGGCCCGATGGATGGCTGCAGCAGCGCCATCTCCGGCAGTTCTCTCTGCGTGATGAATTGCCCGTTCTTGTCAACAAGCATCCAGCGGCGATCGTGCCGGAGTCCTCTGCGTTCTGCCACCGCTTCATTCAACCGGATACCTCCAAGTGATTTTACGGGGTAAATCCATATTTCACTGATCTTGTACATAAAACAAAAGTAATAATGGCGAAAAAAGCATTGCTCGTCGGAGCCACCGGCCTGGTCGGGAAATCACTGCTCTACCAGCTGATTAACGATCAAAGGTACAATGAAGTTGTTGCGCTCGTGCGCAAGCCGCTACTCATTGCTCACCCAAAGCTGAAAATTGTAAACTTCGACTTTGACAGCCCCGACAAGAGTCTCCTCACGGGCGATGATCTCTTCTGTGCACTCGGCACAACTATCAGGACAGCAGGCTCCGAGGCAGCACAATTCCGGGTTGACTGCGAGTATCCGGCTGAAATCGGCCGTCTGGCACGGGAAAATGGCGTGAAACAATATCTGCTGGTGTCCTCTATTGGCGCCAATCCGAACTCTTCCAATTTCTATCTCCGAACCAAGGGCGAACTGGAAAACCGGATCAAAGTTTTGAACTTTGATTGTTTTGTGACAGCACAGCCCTCGCTGCTGCTCGGCGATCGCAGGGAATTCCGTCTCGGCGAAAAAATCGGAATTGCCCTCAATGCCATGTTTAATCTGATAATTCCGGCAAAATACAAGGGCGTCAAAGCCTCACAGGTGGCAAATGCACTTATCACGCTGGCTAATCAGGGCCTTACAGGAAATCACGTTGTTACTTCCGATGTGCTTCGGAAATACTGATTTTCTTAATATGAAATCCGGGGTCTTTTACATAATCCTTTGAATTCCCCGATTTTTCCCGCACTTTTGCGCATTCTGTTGTTTAACTACTTTTGTTGCTATGTTTGGAAGTTCCAAAGAGGAAGATGTAAAAAAATCGGCGGTTACATCGTCGGGTGTAGTCAATTCGCTTGTCAAGGGCACCGCTGTAGGTGGTAAAATCAAATGTGACAGCGATATCCGCATTGATGGTATCATCAAGGGTGACCTTGTTTGTTCAGCCAAACTCATTGTAGGCCCCACCGGTATTATTGAAGGTAACGTTACCTGTCAGAGCGCTGTCATAGAGGGACGATACAAAGGGAATATCAGGGTTGCCGAACTGCTCACACTCCGTGAAACAGCAGTGATGGAAGGCGAGGTGACAGCCCAGAAAATTCAAATGCAGTCCGGTGCTGTATTTAACGTGGTCTGTCGTATGGAAACGGGCCTCGCTTCACCCGCACCGAAACAACCGGAAAAAAAATCCGAAAAAAATGACGCAAAAGAATCTGTCACCGGAGGAACGACGGAGAGCAACGCTTAAAGCGGCAGCCCGTTACGGCGGACTGGCTTTCGAGTTGCTGGGCGCCTGTCTGGCAGGTGTTTTTATCGGACGCTGGGCAGATGCAAAGATCGGCCTCGAAAAACCTGCCTTCGCTGTTTTTCTCACGATCGCTTTTCTTTTCGCTTCTCTGTATCGTATCTACAAACAATTACTGAAAGATTGAATAACAGGTTTTTCTTCAGTCGCATCGCTGTTCTGACGCTTCTGGCATCAGTTCCGTTGGCGCTTCTCGTGAATTTTGTACAACCGGCTCAACAGCATACCTGGTTTGCAGCAGCCACGCTGGCACTGTTCTTCCTGATATGCGTCAGCCTGTTCTATGCCGGTTCAGGTGCGGTTCGCTCAGGTAACAAGTACGCTTTTACCAATCTCGTTTCTGTCTCTGTTTTCGGCAAAATGGTGCTTGCGTTGGGATGGCTGTTCGCTTACCAGAAGATCTTCCATCCCGTTAATGAATGGTTCGTGGGCATATTCCTTTATCTGTATGTGGTTTATACCGCTTTTGAGGTTTGGTTTATGACCAGGATTGCCAAATCCTGATTACTCCCATACAAAGGTGCCCGCACTCCCCGGATTGAGGGAGGCTGTTATCCACCGGCCACCTGCACTTATGTTGAACGACTGCGGCTGCTCTCCCTCATTCAGGGCTACCAGTACTTTTTTGCCGTCCGGCGTGAGAAATGCAACGTTTGGTACTTCTGTCAGAAAGGTACTGCCAATACGCACGGATCCGGGAGGAACAAACCTGGCTGCGTGGGCGATGATATAGTAGCTGACATTTCTGCTCACGGTTTGTCCGTTGATGGTGAGGGCTCCCAGGCAAAGGGTGCAGCCCCCCGGCGTATGCGGATTGTAATCCGGGTCGGCTGCCAGATTCCATTCCAGCGCTATACGACTCCAGTTGCGCGTTGTACCTATGATAACATGCCGTATGTGCCACATGAGATCTTCCCCGAAATTGCCATTTCCTCCCGTCCACTGCTCGGTGAAATAGAGGTTTTTGTCAGGATAGGCATCGTGAACAGCCGACAGGGCACTTTCATCGCCCGCATAAAGGTGGAAGGCCGTCCCGTCGGTGTATTCACGCGCACCCGAATCACCCAAAATTCCAAGCGGAAAGTCGGGCCGATCGCAGTTGTGATCCCAGATGATAATTTTGGTGTCCAGGCCTTCAGCCTTGAATACTGGTCCCAGATGGTTTTTGATAAAAACTGCCTGCTGTGATGCTGACATCACCAGACTCGGATTGTTGCCTCCGTGCTGAGGCTCATTTTGAGGGGTTATTGCCCTGATGTGTATGCCATGTGTTTTCATGGCCTGTATATATCGTACAAAGTATTGTGCGTAAACACCATAGTATTCAGGTTTCAGGTTGCCCCCTGCGCTGCTGCCATTGCTCTTCATCCATACCGGAGGACTCCAGGGCGATCCCATGATACTCAGATCAGGCCTTATGGACAGAATCTCCTTTAAAACAGGAATCAGGTGCACGGTGTCTTTGGACAGGCTGAATCTTTCAAGATTGATATCCGTCTGACCCGCAGGCAAATCATTGTAACTGAATACTTCGGGATCAAGATCAGAGGCGCCTATACTGACTCTCAAATAGCTTATTTTCAGTGAATTATCGTCGTTTCCGAATAATTCCTGCAGTAATTGCGCACGCGTGGCTGGCGCGAGTTGATGAATAAGCGCAGCACTGCCACCGGTGAGTGTGTAACCAAATCCGTCAATTGGCTGAAATGTCTGTGCGGTATCAACAGAAATAGTCGGGAAACGATTGTCTTCTGTTTGAGAAAAGGGCAGGGTCTTGTTGTAAAGCAGATTGGTACGATCAGACGATGTAACCCAAACACCAACCGGGTATCTGACTGGAGTTGTGTCAACCGGATCGGGCTGCACCCGGGAACAGGAAACTGCGATGAGTATTCCGGATAGTAACAGGAACAGAAGGTTAGAGGTGTTTCTCATAAAATGAACAGTTATGATCGGGGAGATAAGCTTCCCGGAAAAAAATACCCCGAGTGGCGCTAGGAAAAGCAAACCACCCGGGGCATGTATGTCTGGTGCAAAGTGATCAGTCTTTCGGGTGTAAGGTACGATCTTTCTCTATACCCTGCGGGCTGATTCTCTGCCAGACCGGCACGCGAGCTGAGGCGCCAACCAAATAAACACTCCGCCACCGGTCTGTTACAAAACATCTGCGAAAAAGGCGCTTACTCGCAGCTCTCCTTCAGCTCGTGGAGTTCATCGCGACTGTTCAGGACAACCTGTGTACTGTCGGCAGTCATGACAACCGTGATGGGAAACACAATCTCCGGACGGTCGTGCACACCCGGATTGTTCTGGCGCCATTCGTGAACCAACTGACGCAGGTTCTGCTGGTCTGTGGCCTGGGCGGTAGTACTGTCGGGGAAAGCCACGGTAATGGGGAATACAATTCTGAAGCATGACAGCCCATGGCCTCCATGCCCCATCGGGCCATGATTGCCGAAGGTGCCGGCACAAGCCTCGCGCAGGTCGCGCAGTTGCTGCTCATTTTCAACAGTGACAATTTCTCCGTCCTGATTCAGTATCGAAATCGGGAAAATAAACTGAATGTGAAACGGGTGACCAGGTTGTCCGGGATCACCGAAAAAGCCGGGATTATTGTGGCCGCCCACGCCATGATGGCCGTGGTTGCCCGGATGCCCCCCGCCTGTTGACGGACCCCCTGTACCATTGCTGGTGAAATACTGGCCGAGCACCTGTTTCAGCTCTTCGTAAGAATTGACAGTGGCAGTGGTGCTGTCGGGAAGTTGTACAGTTATCGGAAATACAAGCTCGTAACAACCGTATTTGCCAATGCCTCCGCGCTCCTGAACGGAATAAAGTGCCTGGTCAACGGCTTCTGTCACAGTGGCAATGATACCGTCCTTTGTGCAGGCAGATAGTGCAATCACAAGCGCAACCACTGGTACGAAGAGCAATTTGAGTGTCTTTTTCATGTTGTAAGGATTTGAAAAGTTTGAAATTGGTAGAGCGGGCAGTTTCCGGAAAGCCTGTCTGAATTTTCTGGTTCTCCATATCAGGTGGCTTTTGAAAACAAAGGTTGCATTCTGAAAAATAAAAATCATTTTTTTTGAATCCATGCAACCCCGTCTGGTTTCTGTTAACCATAGAGATGAAATGTCAGATTCTGCATGACAGAAACCGAGCTGAAATCGTGTATCCAGGGCGACCGCCGGGCACAAAAAGCGTTCTTTGATCGCTTCAGGGGCAAAATGTTTGCCTTGTGTCTCCGCTATGCCTCTACCCGCGAAGATGCCGAAGATATGCTCCAGGAAGGTTTTGTCAGGGTATTCCGCGATCTGCACCAGTATTCCGGAGCGGGCAACTTCGAAGGATGGGTGAGAAAGGTTTTCGTGAACACTGCTCTCCAGCATCTTCAGAAACAACGCCGGGGGCCTGTGATTGTCGAACTCGGTTTACATGATGTAGCAACAGATGACACTCCTTTTTTGGGTGAAGAACTTCCCGCCAGAAATCTCATAAAGGTTCTCCAGCAACTGCCAACCGGCTTCCGTACGGTATTCAATCTTTACGTGCTCGAGGGCTATTCTCACCCTGAAATTGCCGAAATTCTGAACATTTCTGTAGGAACATCCAAATCGCAACTGCTGAGAGCAAAGGCTCATTTCCGATCCTTGCTGGAGGCAAGTCTGACTACCTGAACTGCTATGGAAAAAGATATACACAACGACCGCCTGGAAGATTATGTGAAAAAATCTTTCATGGATTATGAAGAAACACCTCCCGGCGATATGTGGAGCCGTGTCGAAGCAGATCTCCCTCCGGGGGAACCTGCCAGACGGCCGCTCGCGCGCCTGTATGATTTTAAATGGCAGACAGCTGCTGCTGCTGTTATCCTGCTGCTGCTGTCCAGGCTTTTATTCGTGCAGTCTTACTACGAACAACAATTGCGTTCTGTGGCGAGTCAAAACCAGACGCGCAGCTACGGTAATCAGTCTGCTGGAGCTGATCGCCCTGCTTCTGATGAAACCGCCATCCCGCCATCCCTGACAAATGGGAAACAGACCTCCGAAATAATCAGCAAGGCTTCCGATATCCATGCCACTACGGCAGTTCATGCAGCAGGCAGAAAGTATATCTCGTATGAAGGCTCAGGCGAGCCTTCATACAATTTCTTTAACGGAGACGCTATGGGTCAGGACACTACTTCTCTGGCAGACGGTAATACTGTACAGCATATTTTTAATCAGCCATCCGGCTTTTTTTCCGATTTTCCTCTTTTACCTGTTCCGGAACCCGGTGTTATTACAGCTTCAAACCCCGTTTCAATCCCTTCTGCCGCTATCCTGCCGATCAAACCGGTCGGGAGCGGCAGGAAGTGGTATGTTCTCGCCGGAATTGCACCTGGCCGTGTGGCTGAAAAGCGAATGCCATTACGCCCCGGTGGCCCCGGGCCAGTATTCGCCAGTCGCAGTGAAGCTCCTGAAACCATCACTTCATTTTCTCTGCGCCTCGGACGGGCTATCAACAGAAAACTGGTAGTTGAAGGTGGACTGGCTTATCAGGAAATGTCAAGGCAAACTATACACAGACCTCTGTTTCAGTTCCGGGAGGGACAAATGATACCCGGCGGCGGTGGTCATCACCAGCAAGCCAGAAGTTTTCAGTACAATCTGAATACTTACGGAGGATCGGCATCCGTCACTCTCAGAGCGGATGTGGTAGGCAGCAATATACCTGGCGAAAATGAAAGGGTAGAGGCTGAAATCAGGAGTAATGAACGCATTCAGCTGCTTCAAATCCCGCTGACCGCCGTAGCCAGACTCGGAAAAGGCCCTGTTCAGGGAGTAGTCAGAGCAGGTGTCGTGGGTAATTATATGCTCAGAAATAATTTTGAAATCACAACATGGCAACTGGACAATCCTGAACTGCAACTTCAGGCCGATAATGGTTATACCGTTGAATTTCACAAGCCGCGCAGATTTTTCCCGGGCTATCAGGTGGCCCTGGGTGCCGAATACCGAATTTCAGAAAAACTCAGTGTGTCTGCCTTCCCGGTCATCACGGGTGATTTCCCCCGGAAAGATATCTTTCGTGGAGGCAATCTGCCCGGACAAACAACGCTGGGGGTAACAGTTGCCGCCGCCTGCTGGTTCTGAATTTTTATCCGTTGAGCAGAGCCGCAATCAGATAGTCGGCAAGCAGAATAAAAATATCGCTGAAAACTACCGCACGCGTACTCGCATGGCCGAGTTCGACGCTGCCCCCCTTCACATGGTAACCCTGGTAGCAGGAAACAGTGGTGAGTATGTACGCAAACACAAATGACTTGACGTACATCATGAACACATTGTATGGAACGAAGAAAGATCTCAGGCCGCGGATATACTCGTCGTCGGTGATGAGGCCGGTTGGGACGCTCGACAAATAGCCTCCGATAATCGCCACGAAGGCGGAGAATGTTACTAAAAGAGGAACTACCACCAGTGCTGCCACCAATTTGGGGGTTATCAGAAATGAGGCAGTATTGACTCCCATAACTTCCATGGCGTCAATGTGCTCCTTCTGGCGCATACCGCCAATTTCAGCCGACATGTTTGATCCTACCTTGCCTGCGAGAACCAGACATGTAATGGTAGGCGACAACTCTATCAGCGCAAGATCGCGCACGATATACCCTATGTAGTACCGTGGAATGAGCTGTCCGTCGAGCTGATAGGCAAATTGCAGCGCAGCAACTGCTCCGATGAAAACAGATATGAGGCAAACAATCAGAAGAGATCCCACTCCTATATCGTTCATCTGACGTGCCGTCTCTTTCCAGTACATGGAAAATTTTTCCGGACGCGCCAGCGCATGCTTCATCATGATCAGGTATTCACCCAAATCATGTAAATAGTTGTATTTTTGAAGTGCCTTGAACATACTTCTTCCGGTTCGGGTATTTAAAACGCAAAAGTCGGTTAATTCATTTGTTTTTTCTTGAAAATATTCCCCGTCACATGAAAAGAGTTGTAGTCACAGGAGCAACAAAAGGTATAGGACGTGCTGTTGCCGAAATTTTTGCAGAAAATAATTTTCGTGTATGTGTGTGCGCGCGCACGGGTGATGATCTGGAGCAGATGAGCAAATCATGGGCATCCCGATTTCCGGGTCGGGAAATACTCACCATTCAGGCCGACCTGAGCGACCAGAGTCAGGCTGAGATGTTTGGAGCACGTATCCTGGAAAAATGGGGTGGAGCGGATGTGCTTGTAAATAACGCCGGTCTTTATGAGCCCGGCCTCATCATGAACGGACAATCCGGGGCGCTTGAAAATCTTATGAATCTGAATCTGTATGGCGCATATCACCTTACACGGGTATTAATGCCGTCTTTTATCGCCCGAAAATCCGGACATATTTTCAATATGTGCAGTATTGCCAGTCTGATGCCCTACCAGGGGTCAAGTTTGTACAGCATCACCAAATTTGCCATGCTTGGTTTTTCCCGCTGCCTGCGGGAGGAGTTGAAGCCCCATGGTATCAGGGTGACCGCTCTTTTGCCCGGAAATACGTGGTCTGATGCGTGGAAGGGTGTTGATCTGCCCGCCGGCCGTATAATGGGATCTTCCGATGTTGCCAGTGCGGTATGGGGATGCTACAATATGCCTGGTGTTGCGGTGGCAGAGGAACTGTTACTTCGGCCGCAGCTCGGTGATCTTTGATATTAACAACTTCTTGACAGAAGTATGTCCCATGTATGAAAGAGTAAAAATGCGCGTTTATGTTACAACTGCATACCTTTGTACCAAAATACATCAAAAAATGTCTGCGCACATTCCTGATTTGCCACATATAGGAGATAAAGCTCCTGCTTTTGAGGTCGAAACCGATCGTGGCAGGGTATGTTTCCCCAACTACAGTGAGGGAGGGTGGTGTATTCTTTTTGCCCATCCGGCCAACTTTACATCTGCCTGGACGATGTTCTCAGCCTTTCTTGCGATGAAAGAAAGGTGGCTCAACGAACGCAATACCAAGGTGCTGGGAGTTACCAATGAGGTACTCAGGCACAACAGCGACTGGTCCGACAAGGCGCGCCGTTTTGTGGGTATTTATCTGAAAGCGCCTGTGATTGAAGATCTGGACTTCACGATCTCGAAAATGTACGGAATCGCCTCGGGACGCAGACCACAGCCCGGTCTCGATCGCCTTGCTGTTATCATTGATCCCGCAGGCATTGTCAGGATGGTCATTCATCGCCCGCTGGTCAATATTGAGAGCGCTCTGGTAGAAATCGAGAGAGAACTTGATCGCCTGCAGAGCAATGCAGGATGTGCAAGCCTGCATGGTGTACTGGCTGCAGGAGAAACCAGGGAGCAATCAGACGCTTCCGGAGAAAATTACAGGGCAAAACCGGCGCATTTCCCCCGGAAGCGTTTCAATCACAATTAATTATCTGTTCATGGACTCCAGGAACTCTTCGTTGCTGGATGTATGCATGATATGTTTTTTCATAAATTCCATCGCCTCTTCCGGCTTCATGTCGGCCAGGTGATTGCGGAGTATGAACATGCGCTGCAGGGTATCCTTGTCGAGCAGCAGATCTTCGCGGCGGGTGCTCGATTTGGTGAGGTCAATAGACGGATACAGCCTGCGGTTGGCCAGGTTGCGGTCGAGCTGGAGTTCCATATTGCCGGTTCCCTTGAACTCCTCAAAGATGACCTGATCCATTTTGGAGCCGGTATCAATAAGTGCCGTAGCCAGAATCGTCAGAGATCCTCCGTTTTCAATAGCACGGGCAGCTCCGAAGAACTTCTTGGGTTTTTGCAGTGCTGTTGCTTCCACACCACCGGACAGTACCTTGCCCGATGCCGGAGCCACCGTATTGTAGGCTCGTGCCATACGCGTGATAGAGTCGAGCAGAATTACGACGTGGTGCCCGCACTCAACCATGCGTTTCGATTTTTCCAGCACAATATTGGCTAATCGAACGTGGTTATCGGCGGCCTCATCAAAAGTGGAAGCCACCACCTCGGCACGCACACTGCGGCGCATATCGGTTACCTCCTCGGGGCGCTCGTCGATGAGCAGGATAATCACATAGCACTCCGGGTGATTTTTGGTAATAGCGTTGGCTATATCCTTGAGCAGGAAAGTTTTGCCGGTTTTGGGCTGTGCCACAATCAACCCGCGCTGTCCTTTGCCGATGGGCGTGAAAAGGTCAATGATTCTGTTTCCAAAGTCGCGACCGCTGGCGCTCGTCAGCAGATTGAATTTCTGGGTGGGGAAAAGAGGCGTGAGATAGTCGAATGGGACACGATCCCGCACATCTTTGGGTTGCAGGCCGTTGATATGACTGACTTTCAGCAGGGCAAAATACTTCTCTCCTTCCTTGGGCGGCCGGATGGCGCCTTTGACGGTATCCCCTGTTTTAAGTCCGAACAACTTGATCTGCGAGGGAGACACATAAATATCATCGGGGCTGGTCTGGTAGTTATAGTCTGAAGACCGGAGGAACCCGTATCCGTCGGGCATCATTTCGAGTGTGCCCAGGCCTTCAATGATTCCGTCGAGTTCTACATCAAAGCGTTCCTTGGGAATCTGTGGCATTACTTCCGGCTCTTGTTCAGGGCGAACGGCCTCATGCCTCATGTCAGGGGACTCGGAGCGTACTTGCTGAATGGGCCGTGTGATGATGATTTCATCCTCGTCATCGCCATTCTGGGTCTGGGCGGAGAATTCCTCCTCTTCCATATTGTTGAGCTTGGCCGCTTCCGGATCGAACAGCCCGGGTGCACCCGGACGCTGATCCCTTCTGTTTCTCCGCTCTTCCCAGCGGTTTCTGTTTTTGCGGTCCTCCCATTCGCGGCGGCGCTCCTGCTGGGAGTCTTTTCTGGGGTCGCGCTGTTGTTGTTGTTGCGGTTGCTGGGGGCGGTTTCGGGGAGGGAGTTGCTGATCTCTGCCCCGCGGCTGTTCTGGCTGCTCGGAAGATGGTGCCTGTCTGTTTTCTGATTCCTGGACGGGGGGGCGTTCTTCCCGGGGGGGGCGCTCACTGGGGCGGGCAGGCCGTCTGTTCTCAAGTGGACGATCTTTTCTGAAAGCAGGGTTTTCCTGTTTAGGAGCTTCTTCTTCGGTTGGTTCAATAGGCTTTTCTACGTTGTCGGCGCCCATTCTGACTACCTTGCGTGGCCTGCGGCCTGTCTGTGGATTGGGCTCATCCACAACGGGAACATCCTGATTGGAAGAGTTTTTTTCAGCAAGAGCCTGCTCATCAAGAATTTTATAGACGAGCTCCTGTTTGTTCATTTTGTTGTAACCCTTTACGCCAACGCGCTGGGCTATCTCCTTAAGTTCGCTGACGAGTTTGTCGTTCAGCTGTAAAATGTCGTACATGGTGGGATTTAAAAATGCTTTTGTTGCTGTAAACCCGACAGGCGCCATCAGAAGCGGACGTCCCGGAAATCGGGTCCGGTAGGAAATTCAGGTTAAATGAATATTGATGCCCAGGGCTCAACTTTTGAAGAAAAAAACGCCAAAAAGGCAAACATGTTTAAAGGTGGAGGAGTTCCCGGAAGCAGCGCAGAGATATTCCGCGGGCAAATTCCACATAACCGGGAAGGGGAAATGATGAGAATCAAGACGTGTATGAAACACCTTTAACCACGCAAAGTTACGCCTTTTTTTAATTTTGTAAATATTTTATCCTGATTCTTTGTTCATGAATGTGTTCTGATACTGGCAATTTTATCTTTGCGCATGCTTTGGTAACACGCTCCGGGTGCCAGACGATCAGATTTCTTTGTGAATTGCCTTAACCTTGAAGTGGCATGTCGAAAAAAATACAGCAACGAAATATTCCGCAGATCAACGCCGTCCCGGCTGATAACAGCAAATGGACGGTTCCGGATAATATTCTGCTTCTCTGGGGGCTTCTGCTGACCTTCGCGGTCTTTTTCAACACCCTTGGCGCCGGTTTCGTCAACTGGGACGACCACGGATACCTGTGGCTGAATCCACTGATACAACCACTATCCGGAGAGGCTCTTGCCAATATGTTCACCGGTCATACCTGTGGAAACTACTCGCCACTGGTTGTTCTGACCTACTCAATAGAGCATCTTTTCGATCCGGTTGTGAAACCGGGAGAAATGGTTGCCGATAATTTCAATCCCTTCACATACCACCTTACCAATGTATTGCTCCATCTGGGAGCCACCGCCATGTCTTTTTTCCTTTTCAGGGCACTGGGTCTCCGGAGCTGGGCACTCGGTATTGCTACCGTTCTCTTTGGTATCCACCCGATGCGCAGTGAAAGCGTGGCCTGGGTGACCGAACGAAAAGACGTACTGTACGGCCTGTTCTATATTGGCGCCCTGTTCTCTTACTGGAAATTTCTGAGCGAACCCGCCGGTAAATCTCGCTGGATGATCTGGACGGTTGTTTTGGGAGTGCTCTCCTACTTTTCAAAAATTCAGGCGGTTTCACTCCCGCTTTCGCTGATTTGCCTTGACTACTACTATGGCCGCGATATCAAAAACTGGCGTGTCTGGATTGAAAAATCTCATTTCTGGCTGCTCTCTCTGGTTATAGGACTGGCAGGCCTGCACTTTCTTGGCCTTGCAGAAGGTCTTAAAGACACTGGTTATTCACCGGTCGAGCGATTCTTCTTCGCTACCTTTTCTCTCTTCAGTTACCTGTTGAAACTGGTAGCTCCGTTCGATCTTTCGGCCTACTACCCATATCCCGATAAAGGCGCCTTGCCTGCAATGTACTATGCTACTCCGCTGCTACTGGCTGGAATCGGCTGGTGGGTATGGAAAAGTGCCGGAAAAGGTCGGACGATTGTCTTCGCGTTCATGTTTTTTCTGGTCAATATCATGTTCGTACTGCAATTCAAGGGAGCCGGAAAGGCTTTTATGGCCGATCGTTTTACCTATATTCCCTATCTCGGGCTGTTTTTCGCGCTCGCGCACGGGTATCAGTCTGCCATGGATGGCGGAGCTTCTCCACTGATCAGGCGACTGCTCCCGTATCTGGCCGCCGGGTTTATCGCGCTGCTTGCCTTCCTCACGTTCAGACAGAATAAAACATGGCAGTCAAGCCTGACTCTCTGGGAGAACGTGACAGACAAATTCCCCGATGATGCGCTCTCCTGGAACAACTATGGCCTTGCCTATCTGGACATGAACGCGGACGCAAAGGCCGATGTCGTCTTCAATCGGGGACTGAAGGCTGATCCTGACAGTCCTGATCTGTTATACAATGCAGGCATCACCATGAACAGGCTTGGGCGATACCGCGATGCAGTCCCGTATTTCGATCGCCTGGTTACGCTGAGACCTGACGATGCAAATGCACGCTTTACACGCGCTCAGATACTGCTGAACTCCAAAGAGCCTGTAAAGGCGATAGCCGATTACCGTAAGGCACTCGAACTGGGAGTCAAAAAGCCCAGATACGAGGTGCTGGAGGGTATAGGTAAAGCCGCCTATAATGCAGGTATGTATGCCGAGGCACTGGAAGCGCTCAATGAGGCTGTCAGTGAAAAGGATAACTTCAATTGTCAGTACCTGAGAGGTAACTGCCTGGCTGCAACCGGTCGTATGAATGATGCGCTGAATGCCTTCAGTCGCTCCATTGAACTGAATCCCGAATTTGCTGAAGGCTACAATAACAAGGCCAATGCACTGGCTTCCCTCAGGCGCTTTTCAGAGGCAATTCCCATGTACAACAAGGCGGTTGAATTAAAGCCGGGAGCATTTGATTTCATTTGTAATCGCGGACTGGCCAAAAAGGATATGGGCGATATGCAGGGAGCCTGCGCCGACTGGAATCTGGCGGCCAGCAAAGGATATACACCTGCCCAGGGACTTTCAAGGCAATTTTGCGGGCAGTGAATTCCTCATTGACGTAAAAGTTCGCGAACTTTGCCCCCTTATTTCCAACAACAACGCATTTGACAATATGCTCACGCTCAAAACAATCCGGGAAGATAAACAAAGGATCATAGCCGGCCTCCGCAAGAGGAACTGGCCTGCCCGTCAGACGCAGGTCATTGATCAGATAATACAGCTCGATGAAGTTCGCCGTAACGGTCAGAAAAATCTGGACGATCTGCTCTCGGAACAGAACCGCCTGTCCAAACAGATCGGGCAATTCATGGCCCAGGGAAAAAAAGACGAGGCCGAAGCCATGAAATCACAGGTGGCTGCCCTCAAGGAAAAATCGAGAGAACAGGAGGAACAACAACGCCAAACCGAACTGAAACTCGATGAATTGCTGTACGCTGTCCCTAACTGCCCGCATAAATCGGTGCCCAGGGGTAAAACTGCCGACGATAACAAGGTGGCCAAAGCATGGAGCAAGCCTTTGCCGGAGCTGCCCGGGGATTCACTGGCTCACTGGGATCTGGCCAAAAAATATAACCTCTTCGACCTTGAAATGGGCGTCAAGCTCACTGGGGCAGGTTTCCCTGTTTATCGTGGCAAGGGAGCCCGACTGCAGAGGGCACTCATACAGTTCTTTCTCGATGAGGCAGTAAAGGCCGGCTTCGAGGAAATTCAGCCGCCCCTTCTGGTAAATGAGGATTCTGCACGGGGAACCGGCCAGTTGCCCGACAAGGAAGGACAGATGTATCACTGCACGGTGGACAATCTTTACCTGATACCCACAGCCGAGGTGCCGGTTACCAACATCGTCAGAAATGATATTCTCGCAGAAAAGGATCTTCCGATTAAAATGACCGCTTACACACCCTGCTTCCGCAGGGAAGCTGGTGCGTGGGGCGCGCACGTGCGCGGACTGAACCGCGTACACCAGTTCGACAAAGTGGAAATTGTGGTGATAGATCATCCCGACAGATCATACAAAACCCACCAGGAAATGATCCGCCATGTGGAAAAGTTGATGAAAAAGCTGGAACTCCCATTCCGTATCCTGCTGCTGTGCGGCGGAGATATGGGCTTTGCCTCCGCAAAAACATACGATTTTGAAGTATGGTCGGCAGCCCAGAAGCGCTGGCTGGAAGTCAGCTCTGTCTCCAATTTTGAAACTTTCCAGACCAATCGCCTCAAGACACGCTACCGCGATGCCAATGGTCAGATTCAGCTCGCGCACTCACTGAACGGCTCGGCACTCGCACTGGCCCGTATCGTGGCAGCATTGCTGGAAAACAACCAGACTCCCGAGGGAATCAAAATTCCGAAGGCACTCTGGAAATATACAGGCTTCAAAATGATCAGTTGATCGGACATATAAATCTTTGTGTCGGTCTGATAAAAAAAATGTGAAACCTTTTGTTATTTTTGGGCGTTATTTACGTCACAACCAGAAACAATCAAAAATTTTTTGAACAGCCATGCTATTATTCATCAGCATTCTATTCGCCGTCCTTGGAGCAATCGTCTCCGGGATACTCAAGAGGAAGTTTAATCATTACTCCGGAGTTCCGCTTTCCAAGGGACAAACCGGTGCTGAGGTGGCCGCAGCCATGCTGAGGTACAACCAGATATATGACGTGAAAATCACGCAGATTGATGGTCAGCTCACCGATCACTACAACCCGCAGGATAAAACGGTGAACCTCAGTTACGATGTGTATTACGGAAGAAATGTTGCTGCAGCTGCAGTCGCAGCCCACGAATGTGGTCACGCAGTACAACATGCTACCGCCTACAGTTTCCTGCAGATGCGCTCCAATATGGTGCCAATCGTTAATATCGCAGCCAGTCTGCAGCAGTACCTGTTTATGGCAGCCCTCGTGGGAATGTCCATGTTCAAGTCGCCACTGCTGATGATCATTGCGCTGGTTGCATTCGGCGTAACCACGCTGTTCAGCCTCGTAACGCTTCCGGTGGAATTCGACGCCAGTAACCGGGCTCTCGTATGGCTCGAAGGCAGTAATTTTGCTGTGGGCGCCGAACACGACGGAGCAAAGGATGCACTGAAATGGGCAGCCATGACCTACGTAACTGCCGCCCTCGGCGCACTTGTGCAGTTCGTTTACCTGCTCATGAGTTTCCTCGGAAACCGCGACTGACCCCGGTTTACAACAAGGCTTTAACCGCCCCGATCTCCTGTGAGCCGGTCCTCGTCGAAGGGCCGGCTCACTCGTCTTTTTATTTCCCTTGATTTTGAAGTATGCCAGATATCAGATCCCTAACATTGCCCGAAACAGAACGCCTGTTTGCAGAATGGGGCGAACCCGGCTTCAGAGCCCGACAGTTGTATGAGTGGCTCTGGAGCAAATGCGCAACCGACTATGACAGCATGAGTAACCTGTCCAAATCGCTCCGCAGTAAGCTCTCCGACCAGTTCGAGTTAAACACGCTTTTTGAAGACAAGGTGCAACACAGCCTCGATGGAACTATCAAAACCAGATGGATCACCCACGATGGCCACAGAATTGAAAGTGTACTCATACCTGTTCCGGATGATAATCGCTTTACCGTTTGCGTAAGCACACAGGTCGGTTGCAGCCTGACATGCTCCTTCTGCGCAACCGGTAAAATGGGCAGAAAACGGAATCTGGAAGCCTACGAAATCTTCGATCAGGTGGCAGGCGTAAACAGGCAATGTATGGAAGCTTTCGGTCGCCCGCTCACTAACGTGGTCTATATGGGTATGGGCGAACCACTCCTCACCTACGCCAATACCATGCGCAGTGTGGAACTCCTGACGTCGGCAGCGCCAGCAGGCCTCGGTATGGGCGCCCGCCGTATCACTATCAGTACAGCCGGAATCGCCAAAATGATTCGAAAACTGGCAGATGATGGCTACAGATCCAATCTGGCTCTGAGTCTCCATGCCGCCGATGACACCAAACGAAACGAAATAATGCCCATCAATGAATCCAATAATCTGGCAGCCCTGATGGAGGCACTCGAGTATTTTTATATGAAAACCAAAGGCAGAATTTCCTACGAATATATTGCCTTCGAAAAATTCAACGACTCACCCGCTGATGCTGCACGTCTCGTTCAGTTATGCCGTAAGAAATTCCCGGTAAGGGTCAATATTATCGAATATAATCCCGTTGACGGAGTTTCATTCACCAAATCTGACGAAAACAGACTGAATAGTTTCGGTGCATATCTCGCCAAAGAAGGGGTGACTGTAACCGTCAGACGAAGCCGTGGAAAGGATATTGATGCCGCCTGCGGACAACTGGCCAATAAAGACAAGGTTTGATCTCTATCTCCGGAAAGGACGCAAATTCATATATTTTTATAACTTTTTGAACGCCAATTCTGAAATTTGCCTTATCCTTGCCAACTTTTTTTTAACAAAATCAATTCAAATAATCCGTCTTTTTTTACATTAAATCGTTTGTTTACAGCTTTTTATATAGCAAAAAATAAACGATCTCATTTTTTTAATACACTACTCAGAGGCGGTTTGTGTAATTTGGCCTTTTATTTGAAAGGACAATTTCCACCGACAGAGGCTCTGAGAAATTAACCTCCCTGATTACTCGATGGCATCACCCTTTGGCCCAAAACAAACGCTCAGTCAAAAACTGCAGCAAAAACTGTCGCCCCAGCAGATTCAGCTCATGAAACTGCTGCAGATACCTACGGCCACACTCGAACAGCGCATCCAGGAAGAACTGGAAGCCAATCCCGCACTCGAAGAAGGGGACGAAACCGCAGATCTGGCCGATACACTGGAACAGACCGACTCAGAAGCCGCCTTCTACGAACATGATAAAGTTGAATCCGAAAAAAATGATACAGACGATACCAGTGACTCTCTCGATGACATAGACCGTGACTCAGCCGATGAATATGCCGATGAAGAGACGGTCAGTATCAGTAACGACGATGGCCCGGAGCTGGACGACTACCTGATGGATTTTATTGAAGATGATCCGGCAACCTACAAGACCCGGGATGAGGGCGGCGGCGATGAAGATGAAAAATCAATGCCTCTGGCGTTTGAAAATACTTTTCACGAGTACCTGGAACAACAACTGGGAATGCTCGATCTCGATGAACGTGAATACGATATCGCACTGCAAATCATCGGCTCCATTGATGATGACGGATATATGAGACGCGAACCGTCGGCCATGGTTGATGATCTGCTTTTCAGCCGCAATATCTCTACGCACGAAAAAGAAATTAACCGCATTCTTACCCGTATACAACAGTTCGACCCGCCCGGTACCGGCGCCAGAGATCTTCAGGAATGCCTGCTGCTTCAACTGCAATCCAGACTCAGACAGGAAGAGGAAACGCTCTCCCGCGACGAAAAGCATACGATCCAGATTGCTATCCGGATTATCAGCCAGTACTTTGATGAATTTACCAAGAAACATTACCCCAAATTGTGCCGGCAACTCAATGTAGAAGAGGAAGAGCTGAAGGAAGCTATCAGCGAAATACTCAAACTGAACCCCAAACCCGCAAGCGGATTCGCTACACGCGATAATCGGGTACTGAATTATGTCTTGCCCGACTTTATTGTGAGTAACCGGGATGGCGAACTCGAACTTTCTCTCAACGCGAGAAATGCCCCTGACCTGCGTATCAACGATCAGTACCGCGATATGCTCAAGGCATTTCACGACGGCCGGCTTGCCCGCAAGCCAACCCGGCAGGAAAAAGAGGCTGTGCTGTTCATCAAACAGAAAATAGAAAGCGCACGATGGTTTATTGACGCCATCAAACAGCGCCACCAGACTATGACGCTGACGATGGGCGCTATCCTGCGTCATCAGGAGGAGTTCTTCCTCACCGGCGATCAGAAGAAAATAAAACCCATGATCCTCAAGGACATCGCTGATACAACCGGACTGGATATTTCTACCGTGAGCCGTGTCGCCAACTCCAAGTACGTTCAAACGGAATTCGGCACCAAACGCCTCAAAGACTTTTTCTCCGAAAGCCTCAGTACACAGGATGGCGAGGAGGTGTCCACGCTGGAGGTCAAAAAGATTCTCTCGGAGGTAATCGGAGAAGAAAACAAACGAAGACCCCTCTCGGATGAAAAACTGAAGTCAATCCTGCTTAAAAAAGGCTATAATATTGCCCGCAGAACAGTTGCAAAATATCGCGAACAGCTCAATATTCCGGTCGCAAGACTGAGAAAGGCTCTCTGAATACACTACAATCTGAATCATCGTGAACGATACGCCTGCTTCACCCTCACCAAATTGGCTGCAAAGAACTCAACTGCTGCTCGGCGAGGAATCAATTGACCAGCTCAAAAATCTGCACGTCCTTGTCATTGGACTTGGCGGCGTTGGCAGCTATGCCGCCGAATTCCTCGCGCGCGCCGGCGTGGGAAGAATGACGATCGTGGATGGCGATACCGTGGACATTACCAATACAAACCGACAGCTGCCCGCACTACACAGTACTGTTGGCCAGGCAAAAGCAGATGTCATGGCCACCCGTATCCGCGATATCAATCCGGATGTTGATCTCCGGGTAATTAACAGCTTCCTCGGCCCTGAAGAGGTCAGAGACCTGATATCGCCCGAGTTCGATTACGTTTTCGACTGTATTGATTCCATACAGCCCAAACAGTACATCGTCGTCACCTGTAAACAAAAAGGTATCCGGGTGGTTAGTAGTATGGGCGCCGGTGGTCGGATAGATCCATCGCAGGTGCGTGTAGCCGACATTTCCGAAACCTACAATTGCCCGTTCGCCCAGCAGGTACGCAAGGGACTCAAACGAAAGGGAGTCAGAAGGGGAGTTACTGTGGTTTTTTCTTCTGAACTGGTTGATATATCCACTATGATGCTCACAGATGGCAGCAAGTTCAAACGGTCCTTTTATGGAACGTGCTCGTATATACCGGCACTTTTCGGGCTTCATATGGCCAGCGTGGTGGTAAAGGACATTGTCGCCGAAAAACAAAAAAAAGCGCGTCAGGCTAAAGCAGCCTCCAGGGCTTCCGAATAACAAAATCATTTTTTCAATTTCGCAACATGTTGCACGAATCACGAAAACTCAGAATATACAACACACTCACGGGGAAAAAAGATGTATTTGAGCCAATAACGCCCGGATACGTCGGTATGTATGTGTGCGGCCCCACTGTTTATAACGACGCCCACCTCGGTAATTGCCGTACCTATGTGAGCTTCGACGTTATCCACCGCTACTTCAGGCATCTCGGCTACAAGGTCCGATATGTTCGCAATATCACCGATGTGGGCCACCTGACCGACGATGGAGAAGATCGTATGGCCAAAGGTTCCAAACTCGCTCAGCTCGAACCAATGGAAGTAGCCCAGAAGTATACACTCGGCTTCCATGATATGATGCGTATTCTCAATACGCTTCCACCAAGTATCGAACCCCGGGCCACCGGACATATACCCGAGCAGATTGAAATGGTACAGGGGATTCTGGACCGCGGACTCGCCTATGAACGCAATGGTTCAGTGTATTTCAATGTTCCGAAATTCGCCGCTGAAAATCCTGGCGTGTACGGATCAGTCAGCGGACGCGTTCTTGATGACCTGTACGCCGAAACCAGAGAGCTGAAAAATCAGGACGAAAAAGATCATCCGGCCGATTTCGCTATCTGGATGAAAGGCCGTCCCCAGGATCTGATGGTCTGGAACAGTCCCTGGTCTGTCGGGTTTCCCGGCTGGCACCTCGAGTGCAGTGCTATGAGTACCAGGTACCTGGGTAAAACTTTTGATATACATGGCGGAGGTAACGATCTGAAATTCCCGCACCACGAAAATGAGGTGGCCCAAAACCATGGTGCATGCGGATGCTCGCCCGCGCGTACCTGGATGCATACCAATATGCTGCTGCTGAATAACAAAAAAATGTCCAAGTCAGACGGCAACACTATTTCTCCTGCCGAGCTGTTCTCGGGAAACAGTTCCCATACCTCCAGGGCCTATTCGCCTATGGTAGTCCGTTTCTTTATGCTGATGGCTCATTACCGCAGTACGCTCGATATTACTGACGATGCGCTTCTCGCCGCGGAAAAGGGTTACAACAAACTGATGGAAACCAATCGGTTGCTGCAGTCTCTGTCCGTAGATGCAGGGGCCTTCGATGGCTCCGAAAATGAGCATGATCGCGCAGTTCTGGGGCTTATGGAAGAGGCGTATAAAGGTATGGATGATGACTTCAATACGGCCATGGTTATTGCAGCACTCAATGAAATGGGCAGCTATGTACATAAAATTGCCAACAAACAATTGCCTGCTGATGCCCTTTCTCCCTGGGTACTCGACAAGATGAAGGCTGACTTCACTACATTCCTGTTCGATATTCTCGGATTGCTCGATGATACATCGTCAGCCGGAGACAGCGGTGTGGTTGACGGCCTGATGAATCTGATTCTCGACATGCGCGCACAGGCGCGTGCGCAGAAAGACTGGGCTGCCAGCGACAAAATCAGGGACACTCTGGCCGAAATCGGTATTCAGGTGAAAGACGGGAAAGAGGGGGTAACCTGGGGGCGCTCGCTCTGATGACGCCCTGCGCCCTGTGATACAACTGCGGACCAGTCATATTACTTTGTCCGCAGTTGTATTTTATCCTTTGTACAACTTCATACAGTCGCTGCACAGACAGGAAGTGCCAAACTGTCTTTTCAGATTTTCAAGGGTGGCCGGATGGATACTGACCGACTTGCACCAGCAGGTATCGTCTTTGTAACACAGGAAGTCCAGTTTGCAGCGCGGACATTTATCCACCAGCTTGACCTCGTCCTCTACCCAGGCACTTTCCGCCTGGCCGGGTACAGCATGCACGGTTTTCCCCTCTTGCATCAATCTTCCGTAAACAGGAGGATTGAGCTTTCTCACGCGCACGCGCACAGATTTCATAAAGGGGAACTGTGTTTTCATATTTCTGATGATACTGCCAACCACTGCTTCAAGCAGATTCCTTGGTTTGGACATTTCTACCAGACAAATCTGAAAAACTGTTTCATAGTTGATGACAGCATCGGCAATTGAATCGGATGCAGCAGCAGCAGCAATACCCGTTTCCACGGTTACATCAACCACGTAATCATTGCCAAGTACCCGCTCGGCCTCGTAAACGCCATGAAAGGCGTAAAATTTCATTCCTTCGAGTGCAATAAGCGCCATACAGAGGGTTATCTGCTTTCAGAAGCGTAGCTGGCTGCACCAATAATACCTGCATTGTTCAGCATCCGGGCAGGTGTTATTCTCGCTCTGGTATGAAGGTGCTCCTTGAACTGATCGAACAGCTTGCTCTCGCCACCGCCAAGGATAAAGAGGTCGGGAGAAAAAAGCAGTTCAAGATGCTGAAGATATTCGTTGAATCTGATCGCCCACTCCTTCCTGCTTATTTTAAGCCTCGATCGGGCTCCTGAAGAGCAATAGTGCTCGGCAATATTTCCGTTTTTCCAGACAAGGTGCCCCAGTTCAGTATTGGGAATCATCTCTCCCTTGTAAAACAATACGCTCCCGAGTCCGGTGCCGATTGTAATCATAATAACAAGGCCGTTTTCTCCCTTGCCGACACCAAACCGCATTTCGGCCATGCCGGCCGCATCTGCGTCGTTGGTGGCAAAAACGGGGCATCCGCAAGCTTCGCTGAATACTTCCTGGATATTGACCCCTATCCAGCTTTTGTCAATATTGGCAGCAGAATGCGCAGTGCCATTTTTGACAATAGCGGGGAATCCGCAGCCAACCGGCCCGCTATACTCAAAAAAGTTGACAATCTCGGCAAAAGCCTGAGCCATGGCGTGTGGGGTGGAGGGCTGTGGTGTTGGTACGCGATACCGCTCACCGGAAAGTTGTCCTTTTTGTAAACTGACAAGGGCGCCTTTGATGCCCGAGGCGCCTACATCAATGCCGAGTATATTCATAAAATCAGTTTTTCGTTTCAGAGAAGGACTATTCTTCGGGCATAATCACTTCTTCATCATCACCAGTTTCGCTGATGAGTGCTTTCTGCTTTCTGCGTTCCAGGGAATTGGCGTGCATATCCAGGTACTCATTCCTGTTCCGCACAATTTCAGCAGCCAGATAGAGGGCCTTGATGAAAGAAATTTCGTCGGCCTCTCCCTTGCCGGCGATGTCGTAAGCTGTTCCATGGTCGGGTGAGGTGCGCACAATCTGCAATCCGGCCGTGTAGTTTACCCCTGCCCCAAAAGACAGCGCTTTGAATGGTACCAGTCCCTGATCGTGATACATAGCCAGTATTCCGTCAAATTTGTTGTACTGACCTGATCCGAAGAATCCATCTGCAGGAAAAGGGCCAAAAGCGAGTACTCCTTTTGCCTTTGCTTCTTCCACTGCCGCACGCACTATTTTTTCATCTTCCTGACCAATGGTGCCCTCATCGCCTGCATGCGGATTCAGTCCGAGTACGGCAATGGTCGGCTTGTTGATGTTGAAGTCAATTTTCAGCGTCTCCGCCATGATCAGAATTTTCCTCAGGACTTTTTCCTGGGTGATGGCAGCGGCCACATCTTTTATGGCCAGATGGTTTGTCACAAGTCCCACGCGGAGGCTGTCTGATACCATCAGCATAAGTGCATCGCGTCCCTTGAACTCGGCACTGAGGTATTCAGTGTGACCGATATGGGCAAAACCTGCCATCTGCATGGCTTTTTTATTGACCGGAGCAGTCACAATGGCATCGAGCTCGCCTTTTTTCAGGTCGCGGACGGCAGCAGCAAGTGCATCTGCGGCGCACTTTCCCCCTGTTTCATTCGGTTTGCCAAGCGTGATGTTGACGTTGTCGCCCCAGCAGTTAACGATATTGATACGCCCGGCCTGTGCCTCTGACGGACTGTTGACAACATGAAACTGAATGTTCTCTTCCGAGATGATGTTTTTGTGGTAAGCTACCACCTTGGAACTGCCATAGATGACAGTTTTGAAATTGGGTCCTGCCTTTTTGATCGCAAGTGCTTTCAAAACAACCTCAAGGCCGATACCATTGATGTCGCCACAGGTTATGCCGATAGTGATGTTATTCATGTACAAAATTTTTCAGAAAATCATATATCAGACGGACGCCGACGCCGGTTCCTTCCTTTGTTCTGTATCCGTTTGCGGTGCGAAGATAGGCAGGGCCGGCAATGTCAAGGTGTAACCAGGGAAATTTGGTGAAATGTTCCAGAAATTTACCGGCAGCTATCATTCCCGCATTACTCGATCCTACGTTTTTCAGGTCGGCAATATGACTTTTAAGATCATCGCCAAATTCCCTCCAGAGCGGGAGCTCCACGAGTCGCTCATAAGTATGAAAACCGCTTTGTTCTATTTCCGACTTTGTTTTTTTCGATGCTGTACCCATATAGCAGATAACCTGGTTTCCCAGGGCACGTACCGCCGAACCTGTCAGGGTGGCAAGGTCTATAACCAGAGCCGGATCATACTGCCTGGCGAAATGAAGCGCATCCGCAAGTATCAATCGCCCCTCGGCATCTGTATTTACTACCTCTACGGTGGTGCCCGACGACATAGTTATTACATCTCCCGGTGCGATTGCCTGCTCTCCGATCTTGTTGTCGGTAACCGGTATCAGTCCGATAACGTGCATGGGCATGCTCGTAGAGGAAATAGCAGCCAGGACACCAACCACAGCGGCAGCACCCGCCATATCGCACTTCATGTAGTCCATTCCGTCAGATGGTTTCAGGCTCAGGCCACCTGTGTCGTAAACCACACCCTTTCCTATCAGAATCACAGGCTTTTTATTGCCGGCATTTTCGGGCTTCCATTCCAGTATGCAAAAACGGGGGGGGACGCTGCTGGCTTTGTTTACTGCGAGTAACCCTCCCATTTTAAGGGCGGTGATTTGCTCTTTCTCCAGAATTTCCACGGAAAAACCCGCTTTTTGTGCGGCCTCCCCTACAGCATCCGCAAATTGGAGGGTGTTCTGGTGCGACCAGGGTTCGTTTACCAGATCTCGTGTCATAAAGACTGCGTCCAGCACTGCGTTCATCTCTTCAATTCCGTTACCATCGCATTCAATCACTATTTCACGCAAAGGCTTCTCTTTCTTCGATGGATTTGAAAAATGTTTGAGGAACTGGTAACTGCCCAGGGCCATTCCCTCCGCAAAATACAGGCTCCGGTCGGTACTGCACGCGTTCCGGATTGTGACTGTCTCTATTTTGTAATGGCGGAGCTCTTTCAGCATGTCACTGCCAGCCAGACGCGCATCTTCTCGCGCTGCATGCTCGTCTTTGTCCTGTTTCAGAATTTTTACGAAAACCGCGCTGCTCCCTCTCGCAAAGAAGAAGTGGCCCGTTCCACGGGAGGCAGCCTGACGAAGAAAATCATATTCGTTCAACGATAACCAGTCTTTGAGGAGATCCAGTTCGTCTTTCCCTGCCAGAATCAGCAGGTTATCTTCCGGCCCTGCCGCAGATACGGCAGTGATTTGAACTCTTTTCACTTTAAAATCGAAAACGGTTGATGGTAAAAAACGGTGGGATTAAATACCGTCCGTCTTTTTCTGGCCCGGACGAAACTGAAATGAATTGAACGCATCGGCTCAAAGGTACAAATTTTAAGGTGATTGTCGGGTAAAAATAGGCGATTGTACAGGATGACTTATATTTGCAGGTGTCCTGACTGACTGGACATACATCATATGACTGACAAAAAACTGTTTCTGCTCGATGGCCACGCGCTTGTTTACAGAGCGCACTTCGCCTTCATCTCCCGTCCGCTGGTCAATTCAAAAGGCTGGAATGTATCAGCAATCCAGGGATTTGTCAGATTCCTGTGGGATCTGATGCAAAATGAGAAGCCTTCTCATATCGCTGTAGTATTCGATCCGAAAGGTGGTACATTCCGCCACGAAAAGTATGAATTCTATAAGGCAAACAGAGAGGCCCAGCCCGAAGATATCACCTTCGGTATTCCCTGGGTGGATAAAATTGTCAGGGCAATGAATATCCCTGTGCTGATTATACCCAATTATGAAGCCGATGATGTTATCGGAACACTTGCCAAACAGGCCGAGAGGGTGGGGTACACCACTTATATGGTAACTCCCGACAAGGACTACGGTCAGCTTGTCAGTGAGCATATACTCCTTTATAAACCCGGAAGGGCCGGTAACGAGGTTGAAATACAGGGCCCGAAAGAGGTTTGTGAAAGATGGGGTATCAACCGGGTAGAGCAGGTCGTTGATATGCTGGCTCTGATGGGAGACGCCGTTGATAATATACCGGGCCTTCCCGGTATCGGCGAAAAAACTGCCGCCAAACTGCTCGGAGAATTCGATTCTCTTGAAAATTTGTTGGCCAATAAAGACAAACTGAAGGGAAAGCAACAGGAAATTGTAGCAAATCACGCCGATAAAGCAGAGATATCCAAATGGCTCGCTACCATTGATATAAACGTACCGGTGCAGTTCGATGAAAGAAAATTTGAGATTGAACCGTTCAATCGCGAAGAACTGATCGGAATTTTCCGGGAACTCGAATTCAAAAGTCTTGCCGAATCTATTCTGAAAAGTGAACTGGCGGGTAACGCAGCTGCTGAGCCCGTCCGGAAAGGCGAAAAAAGCAAATCCAAAGCGCCAGCTTCCGCACAGGGCAGTCTGTTCGGTGATGAAGACTCGCCAGCCCCTGATTCAGCATCGCAGCCAACAGCTGATACCGGAAGCGCTACCCGTGGCGCCCATAATATCCACAACACAAGCCATATTTATCATCTTGCCGACACTCCCGAAAAACGGAAGGAACTGGCAGGAATGCTCTCCGGCAAACACTATTTCTGCTTCGATACGGAAACTACCTCTGTGGATGCAACCCGGGCAGATCTCGTGGGTATGTCATTCTGCGTTACTCCTCATGAGGCCTGGTATGTACCCGTCTCCCCCGAGCGTACGGAGGCACAGAAAATCGTGGATGAGTTCAGGCACCTGTTTGAAGATGAATCTATCGAAAAAATAGGACAGAATATTAAGTACGACGCTATTGTTCTGAAGAATTATCACTGCGAACTGAAAGGCCCCTACTGGGATACAATGCTGGCCCATTACCTCATTGAACCCGAACTGCGCCATAATATGAATTATATGGCAGAGACACTTCTCAATTATTCTCCCGTCAAAATTGAGGAGTTGATCGGCCCCAAAGGACCAAAACAGCGGAGTATGAGGGATGTTCCTCTGGATGAAATAAAGGAGTATGCCGCTGAAGATGCCGATATCACCCTGCGCCTGAGGGATATACTGCTTCCCAAACTGGAGGAGGGAGGCCAGGCTCTGGTGAGATTGTTCAGGCAGGTAGAAACCCCGCTCGTCAAGGTGCTTGCAGATATCGAACACGCCGGAGTTCGCATAGACCCCGACTTTCTGAGAGCCTATTCACGTGAAATCGCGGAGCAGGTCGTCAATCTGGAAAAAAAGATTCTGGATGAAGTCGGGTTTCAATTCAACATAGCAAGCCCCAAACAAGTAGGAGAGGTCCTTTTCGATCATCTCAAACTCCCGTATCCCGGGAAGAAGATGAAGTCGGGCCAATATTCTACTGATGAAGAGATATTGTCTGAATTGGCAGTTTCCAATTCCATTTGCAGCGATATTCTGCATCATCGTACGCTGATGAAACTTAAATCAACCTACGTGGATGCTCTGCCCGCTCTGATCAATCCCGGAACCGGACGTGTACATACTTCATTCAATCAGGCACTCGTGGCATCCGGTCGCCTCAGTAGCCAGGGGCCCAATCTTCAGAATATACCCATCAGAACCGCAGAAGGAAGAAAGGTGCGGGAGGCATTCATACCCGGAGATGAAAATCACCTGTTGCTTTCTGCCGACTATTCCCAGATCGAACTCCGTCTGATTGCCGAAATCAGTGGCGATGAGGCCATGATTGAGGCCTTCCAACAGGGGCTGGATATTCATACGGCTACCGCCTCAAGGGTCTTCGGTGTTCCTATTGACCAGGTAACTTCTGATCAGCGGCGAGCAGCCAAAACAGTCAATTTCAGTATCACTTACGGAGCAGGGGCTTCCAATCTGAGCCAGCAACTCGGTATCAAGCGCACAGAGGCAAAGGAACTGATTGAGAATTACTTCGCTCAATACCCCGGATTGCGCCAGTATATGACAGAAATAGTAGAAAGGGCCAGAAAACAGGGCTATGTTGAAACTATGCTCGGCAGGAGACGCTATCTTCGCGATATCAACTCGGCAAATGGCATGATGCGATCCATGAGCGAACGTATGGCTGTCAATACACCCATACAGGGTTCCGCAGCCGATATGATCAAACTGGCCATGATTCATATCCGCGAGGCATTTATCAAAGGAGGCTTCCGCTCGAAGATGATTCTGCAGGTACACGATGAATTGCTGTTTGATGTCAGAAAAGATGAACTGGATGATGTTAAACAACTTGTTTTTGAAAAAATGACCACTGCCATGCCCGACCTGAAAGTCCCCGTGCTGGTAGAAATAGGGGTGGGCAATAACTGGCTCGAAGCTCACTGATTTACTCTTGCATTGTCATGAAACACTTGCTACTGCTTCTTTTTTTATCTTTCTTCGTCGTTGCGCCTGAAATATCGGCCCAGCTCCCTCACCTGATCTTTCATGCCGAACTGAAGGGTGAAGAACAGATTCCTGCCGTGAGTACGGCCGCCCGCGGACTGATTACTATCATGTACAGCCCAGACCGGACGAAAGTGTCGGTTACCGGTCTTTTCGTGGATATGGAAGGTGATATTACTGATGTATCTCTGCATATTGGTAAAACAGGCGAAATCGGGAGCCAGATCGTTGATCTGATGCCGCTCCTGAACTTCAGAAGACTATATGGGGAAATAGAGGTGCCAGCAGCGCTGTTACAGAACCTGCTGCCCGACCGGGTTTATGCCACGGTGAGTACCAATGCCAATCCCGGAGGCGAAATCAGGGGCCAGTTTATCTGTGAAACCGATCTTGATTACCGCACAGTACTGACCGGAGCCGGGGTCGTACCCGCTGCCAACTCTTCCAGTTTCGGATTTGGTGGAATACACTTCCCGACCGGATCGGAAGACGTGGTGGTGGCACTGCTTGTTGACGGTCTCAGCGGCCCTATCACCGAGGCAGGTATTTATTTCGGTAACCCCGGTGAAAATGGAGTTCTGGTACATAGCCTCACTCAATTTTTTCTCAATTTCATTCAGGAAAAGATCGAATTGAGTGAACTGCCTGCTGATTTTTTCCGCAACGCCCGGGAGGGTAAATACTACATTCAGGTAAATACCGCTGCCTATCCGAACGGTGAATTGCGAGGACAAGTTGATTTCCTGGGTTATTTCACATCTTTTGCGCCTGTTAACTCTGCCCAGGCTGTTCCTTCAACGCCTTCTGCCGGTTTCGGATTCAGTCACAATATCCTGAATACAACGCTTGACAGCCTCACCTCTACCGTTTATATCAGCACCATTACTCCGGCTGCTGTTGAAATCAGGAAAGGTGCTCCGGGCGCAATGGGCGTATTGCTGGAAACACTCGAACTCACGTCAACACCGGGCGTTTACAGCAGAACCTGGCCGCTCGATGCCGATCGTATGACCGCACTGGTAGAGGGTAATCTGTATGTCAATGTACCCACGGCAGCCAGGCCGGCCGGAGAAATCAGAGGTCAGCTGAAAAACAGTCTGCGAAAGGGATACGCTTTTGATTTGTGCGGCAATCAGGTGGTGCCCCCGGTAAATTCCGACGGATATGGCGTCGCTATGGCTTCTGTGGATCAGGCAAATTGCTATATCAACTATAAACTGATTTACGACAAGCTTACTGGCGATGTAACCGATGGTTTTATTTGCGAGGCAAATCCCGGACAGAATGGAACGGCTCTTTACGCACTTTCTGCGCAAAAGCCTGTTATTCCCGGGGACGATGAAATTCTGGCCACACACGGTGTATCTATTGAAAATGGGGGGATGTACATGATTCTGCGCACGCAGGCATGGCCCGAAGGTGAAATTCGCGGTCAGATCAGGCGCGGCAATCTCTCCTGCCCTGAACAGTCTGATATTCAACTCGTTGGTCAGGTGAGCGACATACAGGTGAACCCAACGCCTTTTTACGATAATTTCACGGTGAAATTCGATAGTAAACGGTCATTTCAGGCCAGACTGATTCTGCGGGATATGCTCGGCGCTCCTGTGCTGATTCAATCCGTCAATGTATCCTCAGGCGCACAAACCTTTTACGTGCAGGCGCCATCTCTTCTCCCCGGAGTGTACTCGCTATCTCTGGAAATTCCGGATGGAAGTGGAATATTGCTGAAAAAAATAGCCAGAAGTTCGCGGTAGTTGCCGCTGTTATGTTGTTGTGGCAGGACTTCTGAAACCGTAAATCAGAATTCCTGCCGCAACAGTTCATTATACAATCCGTTCCAGGTTTGACAGATATTTCTCAATTCAAATTGCCGGATTTGTGATGGCGCATGCGCAAGAAGCTTCTTCCTTGTCTGCTCGTCCAGTACCTGTACGATTTTTTCCGCAAGGTCTTCCGGCAACAATGGATCGGCGTACAGGGCTGCATTTCCACCCACCTCTCCGAAACAGCTGCCATGGCTGGTCACTACCGGAATTCCCGTTGTAAGTGCTTCCAGTATAGGGATACCAAATCCCTCAAAGAGTGACGGATAAACCAGTGCAGAAGCTCTTCTGTACAAAGTGGCCAGTTCGCGGGACGGAATGTGGCGGTTAATCCACACAACTGTCACCCCGAGTTTTTCAGCCAGGCCGGGCAGGGCACGTGCATAATCGCTGTTTCCGGCCCCTACTGCCACCAATGGAATATCAACTCCCCTTTCCCGCGTCAGTGAAAGAGCCCTGATAAGTCCGTCCCAGTTTTTACGCGGAGTAAGACTGCCGACCGCCATGACGAAGCTGTCAGAAGGTAATTTTAAATCGGACGGGACCGGGATTATATCGTGCTCTCCGACTGCATTCAGACTGTATTCGCCAAAAATCGGATCACAGGCCTGTCCGATAACACGGATTTTCCAGGCGGGAGTTCCAAAATAATCCATCAGATCACGTTTGGTTTGTTCGCTGATGGCAACCACCACGTCGGCATCCTGAGCTGCCTTTTTGTATTTTTTCCTGTAAAAAAAGCGGTCTGTAGCCGGGTAAAGCTCGGGATAGCGAATAAAAATCAGATCGTGCATGGAAACCACACTTCTGATTCCGGCACTGGACAGTCCGGATGGCAATTCGTGGCTGAGTCCGTGAAAAACCTGTACGCCATCTTTTTTCAGTTGTGCAGAAATCGTCTTGCTGCGCCAGAGTGGATGAATTAGTTTGCCCAGGACACCCTCCGGAAACCGTGCTCCGGAATCATCTGCGGCATAATTTCTTCTGATATAAGGCGTGTATAACAGATACTCGTTCTCAGGGAAAAAGGCCCGGAGCCCGTTCACAAGCGTCCGGCTGTAGAAACCAAGTCCGGTGGCGTTGTTGAAGTATCTTTTGGCGTCAAAGGCAATTCTCACAGTGAATCTCGGTTTAGAAGGCCGAAAGGTACGTCAGACAGATTATCTTTGCCCTGATATAAAAGCTGAATCTGTCTGGCAAATCACTATGTACGAAGTTCTTACCGCAAGTCTGTCTGTCAGTTTATTGCACGCTGCTATCCCCAATCACTGGCTTCCCATTGTCGCAATCGGGAAAAAAAATGGCTGGAGCGCGTCCAGAGCGGTACGTATTACTGTACTGGCCGGTAGTGCCCATGCCATCAGTACCGTTCTGATTGGACTTGCCCTCAGCGTTCTGGGCTGGAAAATGAGTGAATGGCTGGATGTTTTTTCGTCTGTTGCCGCTCCGGTTTTGCTCATAAGCCTGGGAGTGATATTCATCTGGAGGCATTACTACCACAGGCATTTTCACCTGCATGCACCCGTGCACGAGAATCTCGGGGAGCGTGAGCTCATCGGAGCACTGGCTTTGGCCATGTTTCTTTCACCCTGTCTGGAAATAGGCGCCTTCTTCCTGATGGCTGGCGCACATGGTGCAACGGTAGTGCTCACACTGAGTTTGTTCTATTATGTAACCACAGTAGCCGGTATGGCTGTGTGGGTATGGCTTGTGTGGCATGGCCTCCGTCTCAGTAACTGGCATATACTGGAACATAATACCGGAATTATTTCCGGCCTGATTCTCATACTCGCAGGTATCTGGAAATTATTTGTTCACTGAAGATGATCTCGCATTTCCAGACTTTACATACTGAAGCGGGTTGTGATGAGGCAGGTCGGGGCTGTCTGGCCGGCCCTGTTTTTGCTGCGGCAGTCATCCTGCCTTCAGATTTTCATCACCCTTTGCTGAACGACTCCAAGAAACTCACGGAGACCCGTCGCAATCTGCTGCGCGAAGTGATAGAAAAGGAGGCCGCCGACTGGGCTGTAGCCGAGGTGAGTGCCGCAGAAATTGATCAGATGAATATTCTGAAAGCGTCTTTTCTGGCCATGCACAGGGCACTCGATGGCCTTTCCAGGCTTGCTCCGGCTTTTATTATTGTTGATGGCAATCGCTTCTACTCCTATAATGGACTGCCTTTTGAGTGCATCATAAAAGGTGATGGGAAGTATGCGTCAATCGCCGCCGCCTCGGTACTGGCCAAAACATGGCGGGATGAAGCCATGCGCAGGTTACATCAGCAGTATCCGCAGTATGGCTGGGTGGAAAATAAAGGCTATCCGACAGAAGCGCACCGCGAGGCCATCCGCCTTTTTGGCCCGAGCCCCTGGCACAGAAAAAGTTTCAGATTACTGCCCGGTGAAGAACAACTGGAACTTTTCTGATCTGATTCGTCCTGAAAATATCTGATTTGGTATAAAAATCAGATGCCAGAGCCCCATATTGCCCCGTTTTTCGGACTTTTGCAACATCATTCATCGAGCGACCCTTGCAGACGGGATGCGTCTGATTGTTATACTCGAAACAAAATTCACAGCCATGAAATTCATTAAATATCTCCTGTACTTCGTTCTGGGCCTGGTTGCTCTGATTGGTTTGCTTGGTATTTTTGCCAAAAAAACGTACCACATCGAACGAAGTGTTGAAATAGATGCACCCAAAGCACTGGTTTATGAACAAATCAGGTTCTTCAAAAATTTTAATGAATGGTCGCCATGGCTTAAACTCGACCCCGACGTGAAGGTTACTTACGAAGGAACCGATGGAGAGGCAGGGGCATCCTACTCCTGGTCGGGAAATGAAAATGTTGGCAAGGGCAAGGAAATTCTGAAAGGACTTTCAGCCGACCGGATTGATCTGGAATTGCAGTTTGTTGAGCCTTTTGAGTCCACTATTCCATCTTTTTTTAATATAACCGGAGATACTGTAAAGACAAGGGTATCCTGGGGTTTCGATCCTCGTCTGCCATTTCCTGTCAATGTCTGGGCAATGTTTACCGATATTGACAAGGCAATGGGTACTGATTATGAGCGTGGACTGGCCTTTCTCAAACGCCGCTGCGAGAGTATCGCACACAAAAAATACAATGGATACGAGATAATCGAGGAGGAAATTCCTGCCGCCAACTATTTCTGTACAAAAGGGACAGTAAAATTCGACAGTATCCAGAGCTTTTTTGGCCCGGGTATAGTGAAGGTAATGGAAATGGCGGCTGAGGGAAAACTCACAGTCACCGGACCTCCCGTCGGTATTTACTGGTCATCAGATCGGTCTGCCGGAGTATCTGAAATGGCTGCAGGAATTCCTGTGAAAGAAGAGACTGTAAAAGCTCCCAAAGAATTTTCATTGTTCAGAGCTCCCGGAGGCAAGGCACTGGTTGTTTCCTTTTACGGTGCTTATGACAGTATACACCAGGCACATGCAGCCATTGAAAAATATCGTGCTGCTTACAACCTGCGGCAAAGCACCCTGGTTATCGAGAGCTACATGACTGATCCTGCGGCAGAACAGGATACCTCGAAGTGGCTTACCAAAGTCATGTATTTCACAGCTCCCGACTCAACCGGAAAAAAATAGTATTGCTGAATATGCCCGACATACTGCTCATCGAAACTGCCACAGAGGTTTGCTCTGTGGCAGTTTTTTCAGAAAATCGTATTACAGCACTCAGGGAAAATCAAAACTGCAGTAGCCATGCTGCCGAACTTACACTGCTGGTGAACGAGTGTATGAAAGATGCTGCCCTGAATTTTACTGACCTGGACGCAGTAGCTGTAAGTGGTGGCCCCGGAGCATATACGTCACTCAGGGTAGGGGCCTCTGTTGCAAAAGGACTTTGCTATGCACTGGATAAACCCCTGATCGCATTCGATACGCTTCTCGTATTGGCAGCGGCCGGGAAACAACAGATCCCGGGTGATCAGAAGCTACTGTTACTCCCTGCTGTTGACGCACGCAGACAGGAAGTGTGGATGGCTTTATATAACGAAAAACTCGAGTTGTTGCTGTCAGCCCAACCTTTTATCCTCGATGATGGATCAGTCTGGGAATTTTGCATGAAAATGGTGCCCGATGCACACGAACGTCAGCTCGTGGTCGTCGGTAATGGTACCCCCAAGATACGCACGCAGCACTTCGGAGGGAATCCCCGATTCCCTGATGTGCTCCGATGCTCGGCTGCCTATGCCGGAGAAACGGCTCTGCATTGTTATCTGGCCGGGGAATTTCAGGATGTGGCATACTACGAACCATTTTATATGAAACCGCCCAATATAACTGCCAGCAAGCAGGCGCCCCTCTGATAAATATATGGCCGGGATGCCCGCCCCAAATGATTTCGGGGGCACCTTTACCCCTGATTTCAGCAACTCAAGTAGTTACGTATTTTTTTAATTTGAGGATACTTTTTGCATATTAAACGCTGATAATAATTGTTTTATATTGATAAAATAAATGTTATTCACTTTTTTCCTAATTAAACTGGCATAATTTTGGTAGTGTTATATTTCAGAAAACAGCCAGTGTTCAATAATCAAAACAATCAGTATGAAGAAGACAAAATCTGAAACCGTCTTCCTGCGAAACGGGAAGGCTGATGCCCTTTTGGACTACATTGAGCTCAAAAAGGCGGCATCTGTTTTGCGTGCTATCAACCACAAGTTGAGACAGCGCATGATAGATTTGCTTGAAGAGAATAAAAAAATGACAGTAACCGACATTTACGTGAAGTTACGCCTCGAACAGAGTGTGGCAAGCCAGCATCTGGCAATACTGCGCCGCGCCGGGGTGGTTCAGACAGAGCGTAACGGGAAGTTCATTTACTACTCTCTCGACAAAAGCAGGCTCGGCCATATCTCCAATATTGTGGAGGAACTGGCCGCCTGATGCCCTGCTGAGTAAATGCCCTGAGTTGTTCGTTGTTGGTCTTTTAATCGAATTTAAAGAGCAACCAACAACCGCAACGAACAACTCGATCCGGTGTCTTCTTCTTGCCGAACTGCTGCTGCTGTTTTTCTTCCAACATTTCTGTTTTCTGTATTCAATCGCTTATTGCTTTATACATGATCAGCCTCCGCGTTCTCCGGAAGGCGTGTAATCAATACCTTGTCAATTTTGCTCTTGTCCATATCCATTATCTCGAAGCGATAGCCCTCCGAGTCGAAATGATCGCCTACTGCAGGTATTTCACTCAGTTGATACAAGATAAATCCTGCAAGAGTAGAATAGTCGGCATCCTCAAAGTCAAACGCTTTCAGATTCACAGTTTCCCTTAATTCATCAATCGGGATAGTACCGTCAACCAGCAGGCTACCGTCATCGCGGGTTACAATATCCGGATCGGTAATGTCGTCCATATCAGGCAGTGTCCCGAATATGTTTTCGGTCAGGTCGTGGAGTGTTATAATACCCTGCGTGGAACCGTACTCGTCCACCACCACCGCAAAATAATTTCTGGCCTTTCGGAAGCGCTCCAGGATTTTCAGCGCGTTCATCGTTTCGGGCACAAAAAGCGGCTGAGTGAGGATGTTGCGGAGACTGAATCCGGGTTTTTGTCTGTTGTCAACGTAATCCCGCAACTTTACCACACCCAGAATATTCTCAATGGTGTCGTCACAAACCAGAAATTTCGTGTAGCCACTCTCCTGTATTATTCGCTCATTCTCCTCGGCAGATGCGTTGATGTCGAGCCATTCAACGGAGTTCCTGTGCGTCATGATGGTATAGGCATCCCGGTCTGCAAAACGGAGTATGTTCTGGATAAACTCACTTTCCTTGGCCTCCAGTACGCCCTGCTGTCGCGCCATCTTCACCATCAGTTTGATTTCGTCTTCCGAAATACTCTGCTGATCGTTGGGCTTGATGAACAGGAGCCGCATGAACATCTTGGTTGACCAGCTGAGGAATCTCGATATGGGGCCTGTAATACGGGTTGTCAGGTCCATCGCAGGTGCAAAAGTGAGGGCCAGCGATTCTGCGTACTGAATTCCTATATATTTCGGCGCCAGTTCTCCGACAATCAGCGAGAGATAAGTAATGAGTGTCACCACAATTGCCAGCGAAGCCTGATCGGCATAAGGTGCCACAGAAGGAATCATCGCCAGAAGGGGCTCCAGCTTGTGGGAAATAGCCACACCCGCATAGGCACCCTCAACAATTGAAATCAGGGTGATACCGATCTGCATCGCTGATAGATACTGATCAATGTTGTCGAGCAGTCCGATGGCAATGGCGGCATTACGGTTGCCCTTCAAACGCTCTCCCTCCAAACGCGACCGCTTGGCAGTCAGAAGGGCGATTTCTCCCAGCACAAGGAATCCGTGCAGGATAATGAGTACTAAAACAATTAAAATTTCCATAGTATGTCTGCCTGAATCTGTCCTGCCGGCAACAATGCCGGAAGCGCAAAACCCTCAGATTGAACCAGGGCCGGAAGATACGACATAAATTAGAGGCAAAAATGATGAATTGTTGCGCGCAATTATGTTTTGAATCGGCCGCAAAAATAATGAATTTAAAAAATATTCGTCCGTTAATTTCATTGGTTGCCTCTGTTGTCAGAAAAAAAATGTTAAAAATTGATAAATATTTTTGCAGTTTTGAAATATCGCCCTACATTTGACCGATTCAATTGCGAAAGCAAACTCTTTCTTCACAAAACTCATCACTGCGTATCGAATCAAACTTGTACACCACTTAGATTTTTGTTTAACTGGTTCACTGCAAAATTTTTTGCGTATGCAAGTTGTGTCGATGCTCCACGATCATGAATTGATCGCCCGTTACATGGACGGTGATGAACAGGCTTTCGAGGTCCTCCTCTCTCGCTACAAAGCCAAAATTTACACCTCTATCTATCTCTTTGTCAAAGATCGGGCCCTCGCTGAAGATATTTTCCAGGAGGTCTTCATCAAGATTATTGACACGCTCCGTCGGGGAAAGTACAACCACGAAGGGAAGTTCGTTCAGTGGGCTATGCGTATTGCCTACAACATGTGCGTTGATTACCACAGGCGCAACAAACGCCGCGCGCATATCAACCCGTCTGAAGATTTTGACATCTTCGATGTACTTCGCACAGACAACGATAGCGCAGATACGCACATCATGCGCTCCGAAACGCATAACCATATCCGCAGGATGGTTGATTCGCTTCCTCCCGAACAACGCGAGGTAGTCATTCTTCGCCATTATGCCGATATGAGTTTCAAGGAAATTGCTTCTCTTACCAGGGTGAGTATCAATACTGCACTCGGCCGTATGCGTTATGCGCTCATCAATATCCGCAAGATGATGAGCGAGCGCGAAGCCGTACTTCAGTAGTCAAAATAACAGTAAACATCACCATGAACTGTGAGTCATCTCTTTTCAGGGATGGCTCATGTTATTTTTGCCCCATGAATCAACAAAGATCAACCGCCCGGCGCCACGTGGCCGATCTGGTTCGGGTCAAGCACCAGATTCTCTTCTACGCGGCACAGCATGACTACTTTATCTGCCTCGACAATAATTCCCACAGCGATGTATTCGCCGGCGAATCCTTCGAGTTTGTAGCAGGTATCGGTGTGGCTGAGATTATTGAAGCCTCACCGGGACAGGCCTTCAACAGCCTGAAAAAGCACCGCAATCAACATGCAGACTGGCTGTTCGGCGGGTTGAGCTACGACCTGAAGGCAGAAACAGAAAAGTTGCCCTCATCGCTTCCCGATGGAGTCGGTTTCCCGCTGTTGAGTTTCTTTCGGCCTGAAACGGTAATTCTTCTTCAGGCCGGCCAGATGATTGTTCATAGCCTGACTGGCAACCCTGAATCGGTTTGCGATGCCGTTTTGTCCACTCAGACAGAACTGGCCCCCATCAAAACACCTCCGCCTTCCCTGATACCCCGTATGCCTGGATCTGTATATCTGGATACGGTCAGGTCAATTATCAGTCATATACAGGAGGGCGACTTGTATGAGATGAATCTCTGCCAGGAGTTCTACTGCGAAAATACAACCATTGACCCGGTTCGGGTGTATACAAAACTCAATGAAATTGCCCGGCCTCCCATGGCTGCGTTTTTTCGATACAATAATCATTACCTGCTGAGTGCCAGCCCTGAGCGATTCCTGAGGCTTCATGGCGACAGACTGCTGTCCCAGCCAATAAAAGGTACCCGGCGGCATACAGGAGGAAACGACGAAAACCTGAAACAGGAACTCGCAAACAGTATAAAAGACCGGGCAGAAAATGTGATGATTGTTGATCTGGTGAGAAATGACCTGGCCCGATCATGCCAGCCCGGATCCGTAAGAGTTGAAGAATTGTTCGGTGTCTATACTTTCCGGACGGTTCATCAGATGATTTCAACAATATCCGGAATCAAAATGCCACAGGTCAATCCGGTTGACGCCATAGCAAGTGCATTCCCGCCGGGAAGTATGACAGGGGCTCCCAAAGTTATGGCAATGAACCTGATCGAAAAATATGAAATGAATAGCCGCGGACTTTACTCCGGCGCAGTAGGGTACTTCGATCCGTCTGGCAATTTTGATTTTAATGTGGTTATAAGAAGCCTGCTTTACAATGCTGACACCGGTTACCTCTCCGCCCAGGTCGGTGGAGCTATCGTATATGATTCTGTTCCGGAATCCGAATATGAAGAGTGCCTGGTAAAGGCAGAAGCCTTGTTCAAGGCGCTTTCTTCTTTGTAACAATATTTTTTTGCGCAATTATGAACTAAAATACATCAATTGCCGTTTATATAACGAGAGTATGTGATTGCGTCTATTGCCCTTGACCAGACGCAACCCGGCAGATTGCTACGCTTTCTCTGCCCCATACTTCACCCTGTGTTCCCTGAATCTCGCCTTCCGACGGGCCTTTCGCCTGAATGTAGTAATAAATGGCCCGTCGGATATGGAGCCTGTCTGTTAACAGCGGCTCACTCGCCTCCGAAAGAATAATCGGACCAAAGAGCTTTTTTAATGTTCTTCTGCTCATCTTTGCACCCTGGGCAGTCTGAAAATCCCGCACTGAGTGTATGGCCAAGCCGCGTACTATCTTCTTTTGTTCCAACTGTGGCGCCTCGGCTCCAAAATGGCTCGGCAAATGTCCGCATTGCGGCGAATGGAATACTTATCAGGAAGAACTGATTCAGAAAGAAACAGCCTCGGAGGAAAAAAGACGATCCTGGGCACCCCAGGGCAAAAGAGATCACCCCAGGGCATCGTTGCTGAAAGATGTGCAAACGGGCAAAACAGCACGGATGTCCACACCCGATCTGGAATTCAACCGGGTGTTGGGCGGAGGCATAGTACCCGGCTCGCTGGTACTCATGGGCGGTCAGCCCGGCATAGGCAAGAGTACGCTGCTTCTTCAGGTCGCCATGCAACTGCCTGCAAAAATTCTGTATGTCAGTGGTGAAGAAAGTGAGGAACAGGTGAAAATGCGCGCCGATCGCGTAGCCGACTTCAGATCCGATTGCTATATTCTCACTGAGACGAACACGACGCGTATCCTGCAACAGGCACAGGAGCTTCAGCCGCAGCTGATGATTGTGGATTCCATTCAGACTATGAATACTCCGCATCTGGATTCTGCACCAGGTGGTATCGCGCAGGTGCGCGAGTGCGCAGGAGAGTTTCTGCGCTTTGCCAAAGAAACCAATATTCCTGTATTGCTGATAGGTCATATTAATAAAGATGGCGATATAGCTGGCCCCAAGTTGCTGGAACATATTGTTGACTGTGTCCTGCAGTTTGAGGGAGATCGTCATAATACTTACCGGATTCTCCGAACACTTAAAAATCGCTTCGGCAGCACCGATGAAATGGGTATATACGAAATGCAGAGCGCAGGACTGCGTCAGGTGAGTAACCCATCCGAATTGCTGCTGAGCCAGAAAGATGAAGAATTGAGTGGCAGTGCTGTGGCCGCCACCATGGAGGGAATGCGCCCCATGCTGATCGAAACGCAGGCACTTGTTTCCAAGGCTGTTTTTGGTACACCCCAGAGATCTGCCACCGGATTCGATATGAGGCGCCTCTCCATGTTGCTGGCAGTGCTTGAAAAACGCTGCGGCTATTTTTTCAGCATCAATGACGTATTCCTCAATATAGCCGGTGGTATCAGGGTGGAAGATCCCGGTATCGACCTTGCCATTGTGGCATCTCTGATCTCAAGTCTGTCAGATGTGAGCATACCATCCAATATATGTTTCGCCGGTGAAGTTGGCCTGTCAGGCGAAATCAGGGCAGTTCAAAGAGTAGAACAGCGTATCACCGAAGCAGATCGCCTCGGATTCAAAGAGATTTATGTGTCAAAATACGGAATGAAAGGGATTGACACCGGCCGGTATGCTATAAGAATACAACAGATCGGCAGGGTAGAAGAACTGAAAAGAGCTCTTTTTGTCTGAATTTAAAATGTTAATCTATTGATTATCAGGCACTTGTTTATATTTTATTTTTTTTAAAGTAATTTTTTTTCTCATGTATATGTTTTTGGTATGAATATTGTTCCATAGAAACTGTTTCCCGTGAAGGGCTTTAATCCAAACCGATCTCACCTTTCATTTTGATCGTTCATCCCAACCAAAACCGATCAATCACTGCTTCCTTGCCGGCGCTGTGCGCCTAATCGAATCTGCCCTGCCATCGGTCCGTAAACGGCCGGCTGTCCTGTCAGGTTTGCTTGTTTTGAATTCTTTGCTGCATTCGCGTGTATCGCGGAGCGCAGCCCCTCTCGTCGCTATCCGTGCCGTGCTGTCATGGTATTGGTGCTGTGTGCGACCCATGTCTGGTTCAGATGTCTTATGCTTCATAGGCTGGAACCCCGGTTGTGAAAAGTCGCAGCCGGGTTTTTTTTTGCCCGCCGGAATAGTTCCATTTTCAGAATACATAATTAATCGTGAATCCGGATTCTCAACTTTTATGCCCGGTTCATGTTTGACCGGATATAACATCGCAATATGAACAGACTTTCCGAAGAAACGTCGCCCTACCTCCTTCAGCACGCGCACAACCCGGTTGACTGGTATCCATGGTCGCCTGAGGCGTTTGAACGCGCCCGTACCGAACAGAAACCCGTTATTGTCAGTATAGGTTACAGTACCTGTCACTGGTGTCATGTCATGGAAAGGGAATCGTTTGAAGATCCGGCAGTGGCGGCATTTATGAATCAGTATTTTGTCAGTATCAAAGTAGATCGTGAGGAGAGACCCGATGTTGATGCCATATATATGGAAGCCTGTCAGTTGCTTACTGGTGGTGGTGGTTGGCCGCTCAACTGCTTTCTGACGCCCGACGGGAAACCGTTTTACGCAGGAACCTATTTTCCTCCGCAACCGGCCTATAACCGCCCGTCATGGCTTGATGTGTTGAAATATATGTCCGATGCATGGGAAACCCGCCGCGAAACTGTATTGGAACAGGCAGAAAGGCTTACCGGACATATCAGTAAAGATACTCCGCCGGTAGTTGCCCCTCCGAATCAGGAGAACAGCAACGATCAGCTGAAGGAAATCTTTGAAAGGCTGCGGACTCAGTTCGATTTTGCGCACGGAGGATTTGGAGGAGCTCCCAAGTTTCCTTCAACAATGGCAATTCAGCTGCTTATGGAATACAGCTGGTATTTCCGGCAGCCGGAAGCGCTGCAGCATGCTCTTTTTTCGCTCGAAAAAATGATTTCGGGAGGAATATATGATCAGGCAGGAGGCGGATTTGCCCGTTATGCCACCGACAGGGAGTGGAATATTCCGCACTTCGAAAAGATGCTCTATGATAATGCTCTGCTGATCAGCGTACTTGCCGATGCCTGTAAAATTGTTGCAGCCCGGGATCCCGGAGGAAGATTCAATATACTTTTCAGCGATACAATTCGCGAAACGCTTGAATGGGTCAGGCGGGAAATGACAAGTCCCGAGGGCGCATTCTATACCGCTCAGGATGCTGATTCCGAAGGTGTGGAAGGGAAGTTCTACGTCTGGACGAAAGATGAAATCAGAGAGGTGCTCGGTGCAGGTGCCGAAGAATTCTGCCTCTACTATAATGTCAGTGATGAAGGAAACTGGGAGGATACAAATATTCTGTACCGGAGCACAGGTTCCGCCGACCTGGAGGATAGTCCGCTTGTTCATCGGAAATTACAGGCTCAAAGGGCACTTTTGTTGTCGGAGCGATCAAAAAGAGTACGACCACTTCTCGATACCAAGATTCTGCTCGACTGGAATGCACTGATGTGCTCGGCTTATGCCAGGGCATATATGGCACTGGGCGATGAAAGCTACAGGCTGGCAGCGGTCAGAAACATGGAATTTCTCCTTGCAAACATGCGTGAAAACGGGCATCTCATACACGCCCGCACGGGAGGTGGAGCTATTCCTGCGTTTCTTGATGATTATGCCTTTATGATCGCGGCGCTGCTCGACCTGCTTGTCGTTACTTCAGAGGTCAGGTACCTGCAGCTCGCCGAGCACTACACTGAATATGTGCTGGAAGCATTTTATGATTCAGATCAACATAACATGTTCAGCACCCGTCGGGAGCAAACTGATATAATAGTCAGGAAAAAAGACTTTTACGATAATGCCACACCCTCGGGTAACAGCACGATGGTGCATAACCTTCAAAGGCTCAATCTGGTAGTGGACCGGGCAGAGTGGAGAGAAATACCCGGCCGGATGCTCGATGCCATGAAATCGTCGGTTACGCAATTCCCGCTTTCTTTCGCTGGTTGGGCACAGGCCCTTCTGCATCATACACAACCGCCCGTCCAGATAGCCGTTGCGGGTGCTGATGCAAACGACAAGGCAGCGATGATCAGAAAAAGATTCATCCCCAACAGTATGATCATGGCTTCGGATGGAGAGAATAGTGGCATACCGCTTTTCGCAGGCAAATCGGGAGAAAAAGAATCGCTCATTTATTTGTGCGAAAACTTTGTCTGTCGTACGCCGGTAGTATCTTTGAACGAACTTTGGGAAATGATCTGAATATGAGGATTCCACTCAGTCTGCTGTTTGTCTTTACCATGATCCGTCTGCAAGCCCAGCAGACGCCACAATACAGTTTATACGCATGGAACCCTTACCAGTTTAATCCTGCGTATGCCGGGATGGAGTCCACACTGATCATTACAGGCGTTTACCGGCAACAGTGGTCGGGCCTGGAGGGGGCTCCGGTCAGTCAGTACTGCAATGCCCATTTACCTGTGTATGCCGTCAGCAGTGGAGCCGGAATGAGAGTTTCCAATGAGTCGGCAGGGGCGCATACAAGGGGGCAGGTGTCATTCAGCTATAATTACCAGGTACAGGCCGGTACAATCGGAGTGCTTTCGGTTGGGACAAGCCTTGGTTATCAGCAGTATGTTCTTGATGGAGCCCGACTCAGAGCTCCTGACGGAATCTATACGGATTCCGATTTTTCACACAATGACGCGTTGTTACCACTGGGAAAACAGTCGGCAGCCACGATCTTTGCCGATGCCGGGTTGTATTTCCGCGCCGAAAAATGGTCGGCGGGAATATCTTTTCAGCCTGCGCTGAGCGGTGCCATGCCAACAGATTTTGGTGTCAGGCTGTTGCCACATGGTTATTTTCATGCAGATTATCGCGTCGGAATCACAGAAGGAATCATACTTATGCCCTCAATTTTAGTTAAAACTGACCTTGTGAAGACACAAGCAGATATTTCTGCGGTTATTAACTGGAGAGAGAGTACATTTGCCGGCTTTTCATTCCGGGGATTCGGAAATTCATCAAAGGATGCATTTGTTTTACTTGGAGGGTTAAAGATGAACGAGAGGACAACAATACTATACGCATTTGACGTTTCCCGTTCATCGTTAGGTTCAGTAAGCCGCGGAAGCCACGAACTTTTGCTGCGATACAGCCTGAACAAGCCTGTAGGAGTAGGTAAATTGCCGCAAGTGATTTACAATCCTCGTTTTTTTTGAAAAATTTTAACTTTGAATACAATAAAAAGTTAAAAAGTCGTTTGTCTGAAGCCTTGGGGTTAAGATTGAGCTTTGTGCCAAATTTTTTGGAATTGTTTTTTCAATAGTTCAATCATTTCTACCTTTACGGCCACTTTTTCCAAACCGTACAATTTTTGTAAGGAAACCATCGGGTGTTTAAAATGAAAAAACTACAGCTTTCAACCCTTTTACTGCTCTTTTTTGCAGTTATCATTGCTTCTTGTGGCCGCCAGGAGGGTGGTCAACTGATCGGCGTAACTGATCGCCCCAGTTGGAAGGGTGTCAACCCCTACGGCATGGTCTATGTCCCGTCCGGTACACTTCAGATCGGTGTAGGCGACGAAGACCTCAGCAAATCCCTCGTTGCCCGCCCCAAGACTATCTCTGTTCAGGGATTCTTCATGGACGATACGGAGATTACCAACAACGAGTACCGCCAGTTCGTCAACTGGGTTCTTGACTCGCTGGCTCACCGCAAGTTGGAGCATGTTGTCGAAGAATCTGAAAATGACCAGCAACCTCCCCAGAATATTATTGACTGGGAACAGGAGATTGACTGGGAAGGTGATGCCGAAGGCGACGGCGTTCTGGAAGACATGTACTACCAGGGCAACGAGCGCTTCGCAGGCCGCAAGGAACTCGATGTGACCAAGCTGGTATTCGAATTCCAGTGGTATGACTGGCAGCGTGCGGCACATGATCGCACCTCCAACCGTACCAACCACATTCACCGCGAGAAGATCAAGGTGTATCCTGATACACTCTCCTGGGTACGCGACTATGCGTATTCCTATAACGAGCCTATGACTCGCAACTATTTCTGGCACCCTGCTTTCGATGATTATCCTGTGGTAGGTGTTAACTGGAAGATGGCCAAGGCTTTCTGCTACTGGCGCACCAAACTCTGGAACATGTACGGCGAAACCGTAGAGATTTCCGAGGACTTCCGTCTGCCAACCGAACACGAGTGGGAGTATGCCGCCCGTGGTGGCCGTGAAGGTGCTCCCTATCCATGGGGCGCTTACTATACCCGCAATGCCAAGGGGTGCCTCCTCGCCAACTTCAAACCCGGTCGCGGTAACTACCCGGAAGATGGTGGCCTCTACACTGTAAAGGCTGACGGCTACTACCCGAACGACTACGGTCTGTTCTGTATGGCCGGAAACGTTGCCGAGTGGACGGAGACGGCATATTTCGAGAATGCCTATTCTTTCATGCACGATCTGAACCCGGACATTCGCGTTGATGCGAAGGAGTCAGACGACAAAACAGCCAAGCGCAAGGTTATCCGCGGTGGTTCCTGGAAAGATGTGGCCTTCTTCATGAATACAGGTACGCGTACTTTCGAGTATCAGGATACTACCAAGTGCTATGTTGGTTTCCGTTGCGTTCTGACATTCCTCGGACGTTCCATCAACGATTTCTAAGGAAGTTTCCAATGTAACCCCTCCCGATGGCTTTGTTTTGCGGTCGGGCTGGCTGCGGCGTTGAACTCAACGCCGACCCCCTCGAACCGTGAACAATGTGAACTGATCTTTCTCTAAAACTGCTTAAAAGTAAAAAACAATGAGTTTCGTCAAAAGCAAGGGCTTTAAGTACTTCAAGAATTTGATGATTGGCGTGGGCGCCGCTTTCGTTCTTGCAGGTGCACTTTTCAAACTTGAATCATGGGAGGGCGCTTCCGAAATGCTCATCCTTGGAATGAGTATCGAGATTTTTATCTTCCTTATGCTGGGTGTCCTCGGTCCGGATGCCGACTACTACTGGGATAAACTCTATCCGGGTCTTTCCGACTACGGCTCCCGCATACAGCCACTGACTGCCGGCCCGCAGAACAACATTGATATGGGTACTCCGCTCCACGGAGACGTCATTGAGCGCCAGCTCGGTGGTATGCTCACTGAACTGCAGTCTATGTCCAAGAGCCTCGGCGCTCTCAAGGCTCTGCAGGAAGTTGACTTCTCTGGTACACAGGAGCAGGTTAAAACAATGAGCAACTTCTACACCAAACTGAACGAAGCCATGGCTGATATGGCCAAATCTTCGGACGATGTGAAGGCTTACAAAGACCAGATGGCTTCACTGAACCAAAACCTCGGTTCCCTGAACACAGTTTACGGCAATATGCTCGCAGCGATGTCCAACATCGGTCGCCAGTAATTTCCCAGGCAGATTTCAAGTTCCGATTTTCTCACTATTAAAAACGTAAGAACTCATGTCCATACCAAAGGAGCCGCGACAACTCATGATTAACCTCATGTATCTTGTGTTGACCGCGCTGCTGGCAT
>JBDLWO010000221.1:0-3208 GCA_039804245.1 Bacteroidota bacterium | reverse complement strand
AATACGACACGCAGTTTCAGGCCATCCATTCCGTGTACGTACAGTTTGTCTTCGAGTTGCTGTCCGATACGCGGGTTTACTTCAGAGCCTGTGTAGTCATTATCGAAGTGGGTGAACTTGTTGGTATTTCTGAAGAAGAAGTCGAAGCGTTTGGAGGTGGTATCGCTCTTCTGCGTGTAGTACATACTGATTCTGCTCAGCTTGGTATCATTGAGGTCGAATGCGAGCATGGCGCCCGGCGTGCTGGTGGAGTTGCATACAATTTTCAGACCCCTGATGAAGTCATACACTGCTGTATCGGCGAGCCAGGTTGCCGAGTCAATGTTCATCAGTGCGCGACCGAAGTCGTCGTTCAGTCGAACGCGCAGGAACTCCCCTTTGACGCCATCGAACAGGCTGTCGGTGCGCTGGGGACGCGGATAGAAATTGTCGAGGCGGCCAATTTCTTCGCTTGCCGGTATTTTCGACGTGGAGTAGTAAGTATTTCCGAACTTCAGCGGCTGGTCCAGGCGATATACGCGCAGGTTTTGGGGTTGCAGGGTATCGCCGTATATACCACCGGGAGAATAGTTCAGATACAGAACCAGGCTGTCGAACACAATTTTGGTGGTATCGAACTGCGGGTTCAGCGATTGTGACTGGAAGAGGGTATAGATTTCGGCGCTGTACTGGCCAAAAACGGGGTCATTGATTTTTCCGCAGAGGAAGTGATTCAGGGCTCCTGACCGGTCGCTGGTCTGGATGCTGTCTTCCCGCTCCAGGAAGCACTGTACGGTGACAGTATCTGTGAACTCCAGATCGGCGAAAGAGTCGCCCAGGAGTTCTGCGCCGAATGGAGTTGGCTCCTTGCAGGCGGAGATGAACAGTGCGAGGATGGCGAAGGAAAATCCTGCCAGAACAGTGAATCGTTTGGTCATAAATGTAACAGAGTTATACGTCCTTGTACATAACGGTATTCGGACGGATTTCGTTGGGCTTTCTCCCGGGATTAACGCTGTACTTCTGTTTGAGTCAGGTTTCGGAAAAACTCCAGATAAGTTGGCAGCGCCTCTTCGATCGGGGTGAACGGGAGTACCGGTTTCGGGCCTGAAACAGACAGGTATTCCTGTGTGCTATCGAGTGTTTCGCTGCCCAGAGTGACTGCGTCGGCGAAATGAGCGGCTCCCTTATGCATCGAGACACCTTCGCCGTTGCGGTAAGGTTCCAGATCTTTTTTTGAGAGGTTGTTAATCGCTGCCTTCTGGAAGAAACGCTCTCCGCCCTCTTTTTCGTGCAGAGAATCGTAGGCTCCGTAAACAATATGGGCGTTTGCGAAAATAGGTTCGGTCTTGTAGGTTGTCCGGAGATACAGCGGAATCAGACTTGTCATCCAGCCGTTGCAGAACACGATGTCTGGCGCCCACCCGAATTTTTTCACTGTTTCGATAGCGCCCTTGCAGAAGAAGGTCATACGCTCTGCATTGTCTTCGAACGGTTTTCCGTCTTCGTCTTCGAATACCTGTTTACGCTTGAAGAACTCCTCATTGTCGAGGAAATAGACCTGCAGGCGCGAATTTGGCAGCGAGGCTACTTTGATGAGCAGTGGATAATCGTCGTCATCAACGATGATATTCATACCACTCAGGCGAACCACCTCGTGGAGCCGGTGCCTGCGCTCGTTGACAACGCCATAGCGGGGCATCAGAATCCTTAATTCATAACCGTTATCCTGTAAAAATTTGGGTAACTTGCCTACGAGGGCTGAAATGTCGTTGCCTTCGGTGTAGGGCTCCATCTCCTGCGTAATAAGGAGCAATCGCTTCTTTTCCATGTATCAGATAACCAGGACTTGAATTGGTTGTAGATTTCCAACTGCAAAAGTATAAAAAAAACGGGGTCTGTTTTGCGCCTCGTCGGGCATAAAAAATATGTTTTTTTGAAAAATAAGGCGCCAAATGTTTAATTCAGGCGGTTTAATGCCGTATAACCTCTTATTACAGTTCTTTTACGGTGTTTGAAATAACTGTTTCATAACAAAAAAGCTGTTGAATGAAAGCGTTTTCGTGGAGGCTTCAGGTCATTTTGTGTGCACGGGTGCATGCGCATGCGATCTTTCGCCCGGGTGTTATGACAATGTGAGCCTGTCAACCCGGGGTATTCGGGCATCCGGAAATGCTGGATTATCCTTCTTCCGCTTCTTTGCGTTCGAGAATCCGGAAGGTGCAGTCAAATTCATTTTTGTCATCGGCAGCTCGTTCTTCGCGCCATGTTTCTACCCATTCTTCCTGATTTATTTCGGGAAAGTGCACATCACCTTCAGGGGATATATCCACGCTGGTCAGGTAGAGCTTGTCCCAGAGGTCAATACTTTCCCTGTAAATCTGTCCGCCGCCGATGATGAATGCCTCTGTTTCTCCATCGTCGAAGGCCATACCGAGTGCTTCTTCAACGGAGTGAGCGATCAGGACGCCTTCGGCGCTGAAAAACGGATCCCGGGTGACGACGATGTTTGTTCTTTTGGGCAACGGTCTTCCTATGCTGTGAAAGCTGTTGCGCCCCATGATAATATGGTGGCCGAGGGTTGTTTTTTTGAACCATGCCAGATCGGCTGGCAAGTACCACGGAATTTGTCCTTCGGCACCTATGACGCCATTTGTGGCGACAGCTGCAATTGCGGATACGATCATTTTTACAGTCTTTTCAGTATTTCCCGGACGATGAGCCGGAGTTTTGGCTCGGCTTCACTCGCCACGGCTATGACGTCTTCGAGCGTGGTTGATTTTATTACGGAAGGCGGAAATGATACATTACTCACCATAGACAGCATCAGTACCGGCATGGACAGGTGTCTGGCGGCGAGTGCTTCCGGTACTGATGACATTCCGGTGCAGTCGCTCCCCAGTTTCCGGAGCATTTCATATTCTGCCGGAGTTTCCAGATTGGGGCCTGCGAGTGCTGAATACACACCTTCAAACAGCCTGATCCGGTGTTCGCGGGCTGTCTCGACTGCCATTTTCCTGAGTGCCGCGTCGTAGGTGTCGGTCAGGTCGGGAAATCGGGGGCCCACCCTTTCGTCGTTTGGGCCTCTCAGCGGATTTTCGGGCAGCAGGTTGATATGATCGCGTACGGCCACGATATCCCCGCCCTTCAGGTGCGGATTGATACCGCCGGATGCATTGGTCAGGATGAGTCGTTCGGCGCCCAGAAATTTCATGACGCGCACCGGGAA
>JBDLWO010000220.1:0-9610 GCA_039804245.1 Bacteroidota bacterium | reverse complement strand
TCCCATTCCGAACAGAGTCGTTAAGCCCGCCAGCGCCGATGGTACTGGGTCAGATGTCCCGGGAGAGTAGGTCGGTGCCAACTCAAATTAACAGGCCTCCGTTGCATACGCAACGGAGGCTTTGTGTTTTGGCCAAAGTCTGAAAATAATCGCATAACTTCGCCAGGTCATAAACAACCACTCCGGATATGAAAAAGATTCTTCTCGCTCTGCCTTTCCTTGTTGCATGTGGCCAGCAGCCACAATCAGCCACCACTACAGAATCACAAACTGCGACTCAATCAGCAAACGGTCCTGCTTATTCACTGGCCAATTCCATTGACCCCATCTGTGAAATGTCTGTGGATAATACTGTGGAAGATACAGTTCACTACAAGGGCAAAATATATGGCTTCTGTGGTGCTCATTGCAAGGAATCTTTCAAGGAGGATCCGGCAAAGTATGTTAAGGAGTAATCAGGGGTATATCAGTCCAAATAAAAATGCCGGATGCAGCGTCGTGCTGCATCCGGCATTTTTAATCTCGTACCCAATCAGTATTTCACTGTTACCCGATCCATTACATCGCCGGGCTGCAGTTGATTTACGACATCCATACCCGATTTCACCTTTCCAAATATAGTGTAATTACCGCTAAGGTGGGGGGTAGGCGAGTGGGTAATGAAAAACTGGGTGCCCTCTGTGTCGGTGCCGGCGGATGCCATACCCAGATACCCTTCCCTTTCATACCATACGGTACCAATTTCAGTGCGAATGGTATAGTCAAGAGCTCCGTAGCCATCGCCACGCGGACAGCCTCCCTGTGCAACAAAATTGGCTACTATACGGTGAAAATTTTTGCCGTCAAAAAAGCCGGTTCCTGCCAGTTCCAGAAAGTTGCCGACTGATCCGGGAGCTATATGCGGATATAATTCCAGCACAATCTTTCCCCTGGCCGTTTCGATAACTGCTTCCGACTCTCGTGTCACCAGCTTCAGCCGCTCCCAGTCAATAGGCTTGTTCCATGGGATGGAGGGCTTGGCCGGAGCCGGACGTCCCTCAAAATAGGCTATTGCCTTGTCGAGTGCCATATAAGCCTCTACGTCGCGGGGCATTTTCAGCCTGGCCAGGCCATCTTTCAGTGTATTCAGTCGCAGTGAGTCCCGGAGGGTCTGGAAACTCAGTGTTTTCACTGTATATCCCTCCGAGAGCGTGGCAATGAGGCCCGGATCGCCGGAGTTGACAGCCTCCCGGAGGAAGGAGTACATTTCGTATCGTACGCCTCTGGATGCCTCCCCGAAATATCCATAGAAATCCGGACGCTGCATGATGGCCAGGAGAGCCTCGGCAGCTGCAGTTTTTACGGCCGGACTGGGGTCTCCGAATCCTTTTTCATGAATCCAGCGGTAGTTCCATGCGTACTCGCCAAGTGCGCGCAGGCAATCGCCTCTTTCATAAGGGTTTTTGGATTGCTGAAAAATTTCTTTCAGGCGATAGTTGACATATCCCTTGGATACTGAATCGGCCCGGCTCATCAGTTTGTTGGAGGCCCGGAACAGTCCGATCTGGGTTGCCACGGGCAGGTTGGGGTTGTCGCGGGTGAGTCGCCAGTACCAGTCGGCATCCTTCGGGCGGCCGTTGGCAACGAAGTATTCCGCTGCAGTTCGACTGATATGCTGATTGGCATCGCCTAATTGCGGGGTGATAAGTCCGCGTACCGTGTCATATTCGAACTTTGCCAGTGCTTTTATGATATTGCACCTGACGCGCCAGTCCTGCTCGGTTGAAATCGCTTTTGAGAGCAGGCCAAATGCTGGCTGACTGGCCGATTTTCCGAGTGCCGTGGCGATTGCCATTCTTATATCCGGATTTCCGGTCCTGACGAATGCGACGGTCAGCTGAATAGCCTGCAGACTGTCTGGCTCCAGTTCTTTCGTTCTGGCCAGGTAGTGCGCTGCAATCAGCCTTGCCGATTCAGGCATCTGTTCATCCGAAACATAAGATACCATTTTCTCCGTGGCATTTTCATCGGTGATACCCCTCAGTCCAAACCGGTAAATCGCGCGGCATTGCCCCTCAAGCAAGAGTGTGTCGGTGGGTCTGTATGTAGTCACGGAAGCTATATTCTGCAGAGAGCCCTCTCCGCCGCATTTGCCGATAGCTTCCAGTACAACCGCATTGAACTGCTGATGTTGAGAGAGAGAGTCTTTACGGTCGAAGGCCGCGATCAGCGGATCTTCGCATGACGGGTGACCAATCTGGCCAAGAGAGAAGGCGGCGGCTATACGCACCTCTTCTACCGGATCCTGCAGCAGCGGAACAAGCGGCTGAATCCCGAGTGTATCGCGGGAGGATGCGAACGACAGCGCCGCAATATATCGCAGCGTGGCGTCAGGGTGCACCAGATAGCGTGTCAGGCTGTCGGTCTGCCTTTTGTCGCGCAGGTCGAACAGTCGCTGTACAGACTTGTTATTCAGGTCGAGATTGACTTTTCCGGCTTTGACCTTGTTTTTGTCGGGGTCGGGCGGAGTACAGGCAATTTGCCAGAGAATGGAGCAGATCAGTAGCAAGAACAGTTTGCGCATAATAGTCATGTTGTGCGCAAAGGTATGCCTCAATTCCGGATATTTTCAGGGGTAATCGCCGGTAAACACAGCCTTCAGGGCTACTGATTAAAGAATAAATCGTCCGTTTTGGTAAATCAGCTCCCCGTCTGCATGAATTTCGCCGCCGGCAGTCATGTCGGTGATCATATCCCAGTGGACGGCCGACTCGTTTTTGCCACCGGTCTGGAGGTAGCTCTGCCCGATAGCGAGGTGTATGCTGCCTCCGATTTTTTCATCAAACAGGATATTCCGGGTAATTTGCTGAATATCGTAGTTGGTTCCGATAGCTGCCTCGCCGAATCGGCGGGTGCCGGGTAACGAAAAAATATAGTCGAGAAACTCTTTTCCACGGCGGGCTTCCCATTTTTCTATGTAACCTTCTTTCACCCACAGTGTGACGCCTTCCACCTCGTTGCCCTGATAGATACAGGGGAAAGAAAAGTGCACTACTCCGTTGACAGCGTTTTCTACCGGGCTGGTATAAACCTCTCCCGACGGCATATTGGTTCTTCCATCAGAGTTGATCCAGGTGCGTCCGGCTGTGCTGAAGGTGAGATCGGTGCCATTTGCGATATAGCGTACTGTGGAGCAGGCGTTCAGGTGATCTACTATGTGCTGTTGGTTCTCCCGTACTTCAATCCAGGCCTCCCGGGGACTGTCGTGAAACAGTTTACAGGCTCCAAAGACGAAATTCTCGTAATCGGACAGGCCCATTCCGGCTTCCTGTGCGGCAGCGTCTGTGGGCCACTGACACAGATTTCTGCGCAGCCTGCGATCTGCTGTTCGCTCGAAGTAGTTTTTCTGTATGTGAGCCATAGCCGCTGTACGGATTTGTGCCCGTTCAGCGGTGGCGCCGGAGCTTTCCCTCAGGTTGTATGGCGCTCTGACGTTCAGATAGCAGTCGAAAGACTCCATAGCTGTCTGCTGCTGCAGTGGCGGATTTTTGAGCGCTTCATCGGAGGCGTTCTCGAAAAACAGGCGCTCTCTTTCGCGGAAAGCGAGATCACATTCCACCAGGGCTGCGCCGGCAGCATACATTTCCCGGTACAGCTCCCTGACTAATGGTTCGGCCAGGAGGGTAGTAGCAATAAAAACCCTGTCGCCCGGGCTAACCTCCAGGCAGTAGTGTGTAAGCAGTTGTGCGTATCGTGCCGTCATAATCATCGCTACAAAAGTAAGTGTATATGTGCAATTCTTATCCCTTTTACCTATAATCTGCCTACCTTTGCGGCCATTCCTCGCACAATACTAAAAAAATCGAAAAAATGAACATAGCAGTTGTTGGCACCGGATATGTCGGGCTTGTTACAGGAACCTGTTTCGCAGAAACAGGTAATCAGGTAATATGTGTTGATATCAATGAGAAAAAGGTGAAAAGCCTGCATGAAGGCGTAATACCCATCTTTGAACCCGGGCTGGATGTACTGTTTGAGCGCAACACCAAAGAGGGGCGCCTGCATTTCACCACGAATCTGGCTGAGGCGATCGAAAAGGCGCAAATTATCTTTCTGGCTCTGCCTACTCCTCCGGGTGAGGATGGCAGCGCTGATTTGTCTTATATTCTTGGCGTTGCAAAGGATCTCGGTGGATTGATTACCGATTACAAGGTCATTGTTGATAAAAGTACCGTCCCGGTCGGAACAGCCGAAAAAGTGTCCTCCATTCTTGCCGAACAGCTTTCCAAAAAACTGTTCGATGTGGTTTCCAATCCGGAGTTTCTGAGGGAGGGGGTAGCTGTAGAGGATTTCATGAAGCCCGACAGGGTGGTGGTGGGTACGCGCAGTGAGCGTGCACGCAAGCTGATGAAGCAGCTGTATGAGCCCTTCGTCCGTCAGGGTAATCCGATTTATTTTATGGACGAGCGGAGCGCCGAACTCACCAAATATGCCGCCAACTCCTATTTGGCCATGCGTATTTCATTCATGAACGAGATTGCCAACCTGTGTGAAAAAACAGGCGCCAACGTGGATCAGGTGCGTATCGGTATGGGTAGTGACTCCCGTATCGGGAAGCGATTCCTGTTCCCGGGGATTGGCTATGGCGGCTCCTGCTTCCCGAAAGACGTACAGGCACTCGCCAAAACAGCCTCTGATTTTTCCTACGATTTCAAAATTCTGAAATCTGTCATGAAGGTGAACGGAATTCAGAAGGGAGTACTGACGAAAAAGATCAAAAAATATTACAAAAACGAACTGACGGGCAAAACGATCGCCGTCTGGGGACTTGCCTTCAAGCCCAATACAGACGATATCCGGGAGGCGCCGGCGTTGGTTATTATTGATGAGTTGCTGCAGCTGGGCGCCAAAGTGCGCGCTTTCGACCCGGAGGCCATGGACAATGTAAGGGCGATTTACGGGGACCGCATTACTTTCTGCAAAACAATGTATGAAACACTGGAGGGCGCCGATTCACTGGCTATTATGACCGAGTGGGGCGAGTTCAGGGCGCCGGATTTTGAAAGAATGGGATCTTTGCTCAGCGAGAAAGTTATCTTCGACGGCAGAAATCTGTACGACCTGGATACGGTCAAAGAACACGGATTCAACTATATGAGTATAGGAAGGCCGAAGGTGCGGAAGCGATAGGTTTTCCCTGATTGCGCACTGATTTCAAGAGCTCTCCGGCAGGATTTTCCTTTCTCGTCCTGCATCAGAATACATCATGCGGAGCAAAGAGATGCGTTTGATACGTGCTCTTTTGCTCCGCATTGCTTTTTGGCTTAACTAACTAATTGATTTATTCGTAGAACTTCTGATTCCCTGGTACATCGCCGGCCGGGGTATATATTCCCGGCCGGCGATGCGATCCCTGTCAGCGTACGATTGTAACGTCCCCTTTTCTGATAACGCGTTCTCCGTTGGCGAGGTCCAGCTCCAGGTAATAGACGAATACGGCCGGGTTCATATCCTCTCCCCGGAATGTGCCGTCCCAACCGCGCCAGTCGTTCACGGCTGCCGGACTTTCGAGTTTATATACTTCGTTGCCCCAGCGATCAAAGATCAGCACGGTATGTATGGCTACAACGGATGCTCCGGCGCTGATGGTCCAGAAATCTTCTTTTCCGTCATCATTCGGGGAAAATACGTTCGGGATATATACATCCACCTCCCGGCGCAGTCTGACGGTGACGGATGCACTTGCCGTGCATCCATACACATCGGTGATTGTGACGGTGAAGGTGCCAGGCACTTCGGGAATCCATTCCTGGCGCAGGCAGGCCGGACAGGCCGGGTTGGGCAGTGGATTCCACATCACGTTTTGCCACGTCTGCAGATTGGTCTGTGGGTCGAGCGTCAGTTTTTCTCCCAGAGCAACCGTTACCTCTGCAGGCAGCTGTACGTCCGGCGTCACCGGAATCACGACTGAAACAGTAGTGTCGGCGGTACAGTTATTGGCATCAGTGAGCAGTATGGTGTGTGTGCCCGCGCCCAGTTCGGGATTAAGGCCACCGGTGGTAGCCAGTCCGTCTATAGCGATGGTAAAAGGCCCCACACCTCCGTTGGGTGTGATGGCTGTTCCGAGTACAGTTTCCCCGCAGATTACCTCATCAAGTGTTATCTGCAGGCTGAGGGCGGGCGGAGGCACCACAGTAGCTGAGGCTGTTGCAGTACACTGACTGGCGTCAGTTACCGTAACTGTATAGGTGCCGGCTCCCACATTGGTGAGCAGGGGTGCGTTGGCTCCTGTGTTCCAGGCGAACAGATATTGCCCCGATCCGCCGGTTGCCGCTGCCTGGACACTGGCGTCGGATGCATCGTGGCAGCTCAGTGCATACTGGCCAAAATTCGTGACCGCTGACGCGAGCGGTTGTAGCTGGGTGGGGGAAGACACGATACCAACCGCGGTGGCAGTTTGTCCGCTTGCCGTTGAAACGGTGACCTGGTATGTACCTGCGGAAAGACTTTGCAGTGTTACCTGCGTTGTTCCTATGGGCATCAGGCCGTTTCCGGACTGTATGCCATTCGTCCAGTTGTACAGATATGGTGGTTGTCCACCACCTGCCGTGAGTGTCAGCGCACCGTTGTTTCCGCCGAAGCACGACACAGCGCCATTGTTCAGGTTGGCTGTGGGTGCACAGTTGGCCAGATCAAGCGTTGTGGTGACAGTCACGGTGCTGTCGCATCCGGCACTGTTGGTCAGGTTTTGGGTGACGGATCCCACCTGCGCCGGATCGCAGGTGGTCTGGTTGATGGTGGTAGTGACGGATTGTCCGACTTTCACTGTCACTGTAGCCAGTGTTGCGCAGCCTGCAGAGGTAAGTGTAACCGTGAAATTGGTATTCATGGCCGGACTTACCGTGATAGTTGGTCCGGTGGTTCCATTATTCCACACAAAGCTGCCAGTTCCGCTGGCGGTCAGGGTGGTGGACTCACCTGCGCAGATCTGTAAATCGCCGGAGATCGTTACCTGTGGTGTCGGATTAACTGTTATAGTGAATGTACGCTGGGCTCCCGGGCAAGCGCCGAGTACGGGTGTCACGGTGACAGTTGCGGTTACAGGTGCTGTACCTGTGTTAACAGCCGTGAAACTGATATTTCCGGTACCGTTGGCGCCGAGGCCGATAGCAGGGTTACTGTTGGTCCAGTTGAAAGCTGCGCCGGTAGTACCGTTGAAACCCACGGATATGACAAATCCGTTGCAGACAGTTTGATTGATTGGCTGACTGAGGGTTGGTACCTGATTAACCGTCAGGATTACAGGTGTGCGGGTAGCACTGATACAGTTGTTTGCTGCATCGCGCGCCTGTACGTAAAATGTATAGGATCCGGGGGCCAGTGGTCCGGCTGGAGTGAAGCTGGTATTTCCGGTGAGCAGTGCCGTTCCTCCGGTGGGTGCACTGAACCAGTCGGCGGTGAGGCCTGAGGCTACTGATACGGTCAGTGCAGGTATCGGATCGCCCTCACATATAACCGGTGTATTGGGAGAAGTGGGTGCTCCAATGGGTGGACACACACAGTTGGGTGCATTCACGGCCTGCTGAACAGAGCAGCCTGTTGCCGGATTGGAGGCAATCAGTACTACGCTGTTTCCGGCCGGAATATTGATAATCTGGAAGTTGCCGCTTCCGCCGGTTACCGTTCCTGCTGTTGATGTCAGGTTGACGGCACTGGATGTTACTGCAATCGAATAAGTGAGCAGGTTGGGTGCACAGGTAACAGCACCAAGCGTGAAAGTGGGTCGCGGATTGACTGTAATGGTAAATGCCTGGGAAGCACCCGGGCATCCATTCAGGCTGGGGGTTACCACGAGATTGGCCACCTGAGTCATCTGACTTGTATTGGTGGCAGTGAAGGTGAATCCACCCGTTCCGCTGGCTGCCAGTCCGATTGACGGATTGCTGTTTGTCCAGGAGAACACTGCGCCACTGGTTCCGTTGAATCCGACGGCCAGGGTGGTGCCCGAGCATACCGTTTGGCTGAGAGGTGGTGTTACGATGGGGGGCGGGCTGACGCTAATATTGAATTCTACGGGTGTGCCCGCACAGCCCTGGGCTGTCGGTGTGACAGTGATGACTGCCAGTTCTGGTACGCCCACATTGGCAGCCGTGAAACTGATATTGCCTGTTCCGGAGGCTCCGAGTCCGATATTGGTGTTGGAATTGACCCAGTTGAACACAGCTCCCGGAGTGCCATTCAGCGGAATATTGACCTGCGTGCCGCCGCAGGGCGTCTGGCTGGATATTGGGCTGACCGAGGGCAGGGTGTTGACGGTGATGGTGAAATTCTGTGGCTGGGAAACGCAGCCGTTCAGCGTTGCGGAGACGGTTATGACAGAGGTAACAGCCGAGGAATTGCCATTTTGTGCAATAAAACTGATGTTTCCTGTGCCTGAGAGCGGTAGTCCGGTTGCAGCATTGTCGTTTGTCCAGGAGAAGGAGGCGCCTGTGCTTCCGGAAAAGTTTACCACTACAGGTTCGCCCGGACAAACGGACAGATTGCCCGGCTGAGTCAGTATTGGCAGTGCTTCTATGGCAAGTGTGACTGCTGTTCTGGTGGCGCTCACACAATTGGAAGCAATTTCGCGGGCTTCTGCATAAAAAGTATAGATCCCCGGTGCAGAGATACCGGTGGGGGTGAAGCTTGTATTTCCGCTGAGCAGGGGTGTTCCGCCGAGCGGGGTTGCGTACCAGTCGGCTGTTTCACCGGCACCAACAGTTACCGAGAGTGCCGGGATGGTGGCGCCGGCGCAAATTACTGCGTTGACCGGATCAGCCGGCGGCTGCACTGCCGGGCAGTTACAGTTGGGCGGGTTGACTGACTGTTGTACCAGGCAATTGCTGATGGTGTCGGTGGCCGTGATGGTGGTGCTGGAGTCTATGGGGATGAGATTGACCGTGTATGTGCCGTTGCCACCCGTTACCGCGCCATCGGAAGCCGAGACCACGTCGCCTGTGGTGGACAGAGTGATGGTGTAGGATAATGCATCCGGGGCACAGTTTACCGACAGGATGGTCAGGACAGGGTTGGCATTGACTCCGATTGTAAATGACTGTGCAGGACCGGTACATCCGTTCAGATCCGGTGTTACCACGATATTCGCCACTGTATCCGAGGGAATTGCAGCTGTGTTAAAAGATATATTTCCGGTTCCGGAAGCCCCCAGTCCTATGGCGGTGTTATCATTTGTCCAGAAATAAGTATTTCCTGTTCCGGAGAAAATGATATTAACGGGATCGCCTGCACATACGATTGTATTCCCGGGATTATTGATGGTGGGAGCAGGTATGACTGTGATATCAAAATTCTGGCTTGTGCCGGTACAGCCGTTGGCGGATGGGGTCACGGTCACTGTTCCTGTGACAGGATTATTCACACTGGCAGAGGTAAAACTGATATTGCCATTACCGCTTGAACCCAGTCCGATGGTTGTATTACTGTTTGTCCAGTCGAACACAGGGTTTCCAGTTCCGGAGAAAGTTACCTGTACGGGTGTTCCTCCACACACCGTCTGATCGGCCGGATCTGCTACGGTTGGAGTCGGGTTGATAGTGATAGTGAATGACACAGAAGCCCCGCTACAGGTGCC
>JBDLWO010000219.1:0-10018 GCA_039804245.1 Bacteroidota bacterium | reverse complement strand
CAACAAGCCCCTTATCCCTATGAGCATGACTTAAAAAAACATCGAAATCTCTCTTTTCAACTGGAAGTGCCATGAAATCGAAGCTTAATGAGAATTAATATGGAAATTATGACGCATGAATCTAATAATTTTAGCAAAGATAGGCTTTGTTGCACGAGTCTACTAGCTCTAACCTGCCAAATTTAAGAAGATAGCAGCAGTCAGAACTATTTTTGAACCTCGAAGAATAAAACCGCCAAATACCTAATCTGAGGACGTCTATCCAGCCCACAAAGTGTTTAACTTGCCACATCACCCCTCCACCCAGTCATAGGTTTTTTCGAAAATCTCCCTGGCGCAGGGATACAGCTCCCCGTTCACGCCCATCATCAGGTAGTCGCCCGCGCGCCCGCGAAGGGTGCCCTCCAGTGTCTCCACCTCGAATTCCTCCTGCATCTGCACGCAGTTGATCGGAATAGGCTTTTTGACAGCCTTTCTGAAAGGCAGATCAGGCGTGTCATTCACTTTGAACTTCAGCATGGAATGTCTATACTATTGCGCCGGATTTTCCGACCGGTGAGATTTTTTCTATGTGACGCTGCCATTTTTCGTTCTCATTGGCGAGAATAGCTTCCACTTTGATGACAAAAAGCTGGAAGGCCTCCACATCGCCGCTGTAATGCCCGGATTTGGTCAGATACAGCAATTTTTCGCTTTTCAGCGACTCCGCCACGGCCCGGTACTGACTCCACAGTTCCTGATATTTGTTCAGTGTCTGCAGACCGCCAAGGAAGGCAAGCAGCACGCCAAGCCCGCCGGCAACCAACTTGAAACCATAAAACCAGAAGGTGCCATCATCTGTTTTCGGTATCAGCGCCACCAGCAGGGGTATCAGCGCGGAGCAAATCAGCTCCACTTTCCTGATACGCGTGAATTTTTTCTTGAACTCAGCCGATTTTTTCTCCAGCCAGTTGAACTGATCGTCAACCCGCTCTCTCATGTACTGTTCTTCGTTCATTTTATATGTGTTTTGGTCAAAATTGCATCACGCTCACTCATACTCATACCTCTACTCCTCTATTCCGTCCTCATCTACCGGCGGATAGGCTACGGGAGCCGATGGTACCGGATCCTTTTCTATCGGTCCGGCATCTTCCGGTTTGTATATTCTGGGCGGGGGCGACAGGTCTTTCGTTTTGTTCTCGCTGTAATTTTCCATCCTGTCCATCCAGGTCAGGGAGGCGCTCCAGGCATCAGCCACAAACGGTTTCAGCCATATCACAAAGTTGTATGCCTTGCCCGGCATCGGCTCCATTATCGGGTAGGTTCTCGAAACCTCTACCGTGGCATCGTTTAACAGCCGGGATCTGACCATGAACCACACCAATATACTGCATACCAGTACATAAAACCCGCCCATCATGCAGGCGCCCAATGCCTTGTTCACAAATCCTATATGGAATATGCTCAGCACTTTCACCATACCTGCAGCGAGGACGCGCATGAGGAGAACCACCAGCAGCAGATTTACAATGAACGCACCCAGAAACATCGAGGGATTATCGGAGTGAAATATAGACTGCAATATACTGGTCATCGAAGGCGTCAGCTTGAAGGCTATCGTAATACCAAATACATAGGCCGCCACATTGAACACAGTATGAATGATACCCTGCCTGAAACCCTGCCAGAATCCGTAGCCGAGTGCAATGAGAAATAGTATGTCAATAGGCATATTTGTCTTTCCTGCTTTGTTGAGGGCCGCAAATTATACGCAAAAAGCCCCGATACAAAGGTAATAACAGATGTATATGTTTTCAGAGATTTTTGATTTCGGGTAAAGTCGTACCTTGCGAACGCTGACCAAACAAGGCATCCGATCAGTCACCGCGTCCAACTATTTGGCTTCACCGGCAGAAAGGCCAGACGCGACAATCTCACGGTTTAATATGAAAGGGCTTATTAACGAAGCAGTAAAACAATACCTCAGCCTGCGCATGAAGCACAGGATTGAAGAGTATATGCTGCACCCCGGAAAAGCCCAGGAGCAATGGTTCAAGCGCCTGATCTATGAGAGCCGGACTACCGAATTCGGAAAAAAACACGGCTTTGACGATATTTCCAGCCCAGACACCTTCAGAGAAAGGGTGCCTGTTCATCACTACGACGACCTGAAACAGGATATCTCCCGGATGATGCACGGCGAAAAGGATGTACTGTGGCCCGGCGAAATCAACTGGTACTCCAAAAGCAGCGGTACTACCAGCGATCGAAGCAAGTTTATCCCGGTGTCTCAGGGAAACCTGTACGACTGCCATGTAGCCGGCGCCTGGGATTCTCTCGCCATGCTTTACCACAACAAGCCGGATATGCAGATATTCCGGTACAAAAATCTGATCGTCCCGGGTAGCCACCAGCCCCTGCCCGAGTACCCGCGTACCCGCGTGGGCGATGTCAGTGCCATTCTGGTGAGCAATATGCCCGCCATCGCGCGAATGTTCTATACCCCCGACTTCGACGTGGCGCTGCAATCCGATTTTGAAGAAAAATTGCAAAAAACCGCTGAATTGGTCAGCAAGCAGGATGATATCGGCATGTTCGGAGGCGTACCTACCTGGCTTATCGTGCTGTTCAGGATGGTACTGGAAAAAACCGGAAAATCAAATCTGCTCGAAGTGTGGCCCAACCTGCAGGCGTATATGCACGGCGGCGTAGGCTTCGAACCCTACCGCGAAACGTTCCGGCACCTGATCCCCGACGACAATTTCGTCTACCAGGAAATTTATAACGCCTCGGAAGGTTATTTCGGCGCCCAATGTGATCTCAGCCAGTCAGACATGCTGCTACTGGCCGATAACGGGGTATTCTATGAGTTCGTACCTATGGAATACTGGGAAGACAAATACCCGAAAACCCTCCTGCTGCATGAGGTGGAGCCCGGCGAACAGTATGCCGTCATGATCAGCTCCAATAATGGTCTGTGGCGTTATCTCCCCGGCGATACAGTGGTCTTCACCCGTAAATATCCATTCTGCTTCCGGATAGCCGGCCGGACGCAGCAGTATATCAATGCCTTCGGCGAGGAAGTGATGGTAGGCGATGCAGACAAGGCGCTCGCCCAGGCATGCCGCCAGTTGAATGCCATCGTCTCGGAATACACAGCCGCACCTGTCTATATCCAGGGTGAAAACGACCGCGGAGGCCACGAATGGATTATCGAATTCGAGCGGGAGCCCGACGACCTGGAAAAATTCAACGAACTGCTCGACCTCGCCCTGCAAAAAATCAACTCCGATTACGAAGCCAAACGCTTCCGGAGCCTGGCACTCGACAAGCCGCGCATGAAAGCCGTACCCAAAGGCACTTTCATGCGCTGGATGCGCGCCCGGGGGCGACTCGGCAGTCAGGGAAAAATCCCCAGACTCGCCAACCACCGCCGCTTCGTGGAGGAGGTGGTCAAATATCAGTCTGAAGGATAGTTACTCCACTACCACTTTCCGGGTTATGCCACCCACCTGAATCACATAAACGCCGGGTGCCAGCGATGATATGTTTATCTCCGCCCGACCGCCATTCATACTGACAGGCTCCGATACCTCACGGCCTGTCAGATCAAATATCCTCGCGTCGGGCAACACCTGATTGCCACTGACGCTGATGTACAGCACGTCTGTAGCCGGATTGGGTGAAATATACACGCCCGCCGGATTATCTTCTTCTTCCACCGCCGACACAGCCTCAACGGGTTCTTCGGTATAGAAGGCAATCAGAACCATCATCTCGTCGTCAGATGTGGGACCAAAATTGACCGACGCCGGACCGTCATTCATCCACCTGGCTTCATGTATAATACCATTGCCCCATTTCAATGGCATCAGCGGCTCCCAATACCGCATGGGTATGTGCCGGTAGTCGAACCACGGCGCTATGCAGCCAGGTTCTCCGTCCGGACAGGATGCATCGTACACCAGTTCGCCTCTCTGGCCATTCGGCAGTCTTTTCCACACCTTGTATCCCTGGCCATATTTGTGCGTATGCCCCATAAGTCCCCAAATATAAATACTGTCCGCTCCGGCCTGGAACTCTGATTTGCTGTGCGTAATCATATCTCCGGTATTGGGAATCGGGATGTTCAGGTTGGGAAGTAACGTGGCAAACATCTGCTGATTGGCTGTTCCCGGCGTCTGGGTATATACATTGACGTAAGCCTCCGCCCTGAATGGCTTCAGAGTCGAATAGTTGATATAATGCGTGTTCAGATCAAGAACTATGTTTTTATCCCAGAAAAAGGCCGTACCCGATGGCAAATCCAGCGTGAATGACTCCTGTACAGCCGCTACCAGATTGATCTGGCTGTGGTTGGCGTTGGTGCGCAGTCCGGCCGGAATGGCACTGGCGCCACTTCCGGTAAAATTATAGACAATAAAATGGTGTGAGTAGGGCGAAAATTCAAAATCCATCCTGTTCACTTCCACATTGGCAGGCAATCCGAGTTCGTATTTCTGAAAGTACTCCACTTCACCGGAGGGCGGCAGAAAAAACGGTCCCATCTTGATCTGGAACCCCTCCCCGGGTGCAGGCGCCGGTGGAACACCAAGCGGGAACGACGTTTCTCCTCCGGAAGTGTAAAACTGATCTACCAGAGCCTTGTCGAACTGGGTTCCCAGGGTTTTGGCGCCGTACAGTATCCACTGTCGGACTATCTCTTTCTCCGCGTCGGTCAGCAAGCTGCCGTTGCCGGGCATGGATGTACCCTCCTGCGCCACCAGCGCCGGTATCGTGGGCTCCAGACCCGCATTGATCTTTTTGAAAAGAAAACTGCGGTCAGGCCGGCCGGGATATACCCGCTTCTGTCCCGCAGACAAGGCATACGCATTCACCGGATTGATATTCACCAGTCTGGAAGCTACATTCTGTGCCTTGCCCAACTCGGTTGTGCCTGTTCCCTGCAGGTCCAGTCCGGCAGCAGGTGTAGCGCCACCATGACAGGATACGCATTTATTCTGGAAAATGCGGTGAACCTCCACCACGGAAGCGGGCTGGGCAAAAGCCGCCGAAAGGGAAAGCGAAAGCAGTAATGAGAGACAAATTTTCATGAGTATGAGCCAAATTTGGAATAAAGACGCGAAAGCCGGGAGAAAAGTTACAATGGTTTGTCAGAATTATCAGCAATCGGACAAAAGTGTGTCTGTTAGCGGCAGGGCCACACATAATCAGAAAGCGAGTATTGCTTCTTCTGATAGGAAAAATGCCACCACTCCGTACGGATACCCCTGAAACCGGCAGCTTCCATGGCTTCGCGCAGAATCTGACGGTTTTTCAATACCTCGGCTGGCAGGCTCAGGTTATCAGTATGCGCTTCCACCCCGAAAAAGTCGAACTCCGTACCCATGTTCAGCTCCTTGCCTGTTGCATCCACAACGGTCAGATCAACGGCTGCACCCCGGCTGTGCATGGAGCCTTTGGCCGGCGGTGTCACATAGTCGGGGTTGGGCACTTTGTCCCACAAACGCTGCTGATAGGGGCCCGGGCGGTAGCAGTCGAACACCTTCAGGGAAAGCCCCTGCTTTTGCAGCGACCGGTTGGCGCTTACCAGGGCTTCGGCCACCTCCGGACGGAGCAGGCAGGCAGGACAATCATAAATGACTGCCTTGGTAAAATTATTGGCTGTGGCATAGCGAATATCCTGCCGGATGGTGCTGTCCATCAGCGCAATATCCCTGAATCCCTTGTGCTTCGGCAAGGCTGTTTCAGACGAGTCTTTCTGGGCAAAGGCAGTTACCGAAAAAAACAGAATGCTGATAATTATTCTGAATACTCCCATACGATCAGTCTTTATAGGTAGCCCCGCCAGATGCTTCTGCGGAAGCGCGCTCTTTTTCAGCCTGTTGTTCGGCTTTGCGCTGCTCCCGGCGCGCTCTTTCCTCGGCTTCCGTTTTGTCGTAGGCCTTGATAATTTCCTTGACCAGACGGTGGCGTACCACATCTTCGGTGGTCAGGTTGATGATGCCGATACCGTCGATACCGCCCATGATGTCCACGGCCTGCTTCAGACCCGATTTCTGGTGGTGTGGCAAATCCACCTGACTCAGATCACCGGTAATAATACACTTCGCCGACGGGCCGAGGCGGGTCAGAAACATCTTGAGTTGCAGCGTGGAGGCGTTCTGGGCTTCATCGAGTATAATATAGGCGTTATCGAGCGTGCGCCCGCGCATGAACGCGAGGGGGGCAATCTCAATGACCCGGTTCTCCATGAAAAAGTTGAGCTTGTCCATGGGAAGCATATCATCCAGGGCATCGTAAAGCGGCCTCAGGTACGGATCCACCTTTTCCTTCAGGTCGCCGGGCAGGAAGCCGAGGTTTTCACCAGCCTCCACTGCAGGACGTGTCAGTACAATCTTCTTGACCAGCTTGTTTTTCAGGGCACGCACGGCAATAGCCACCGCTGTGTAGGTTTTACCTGTTCCGGCAGGGCCCAGTGCAAAAACGATATCGTTGTTCTCACAGATATCCACCAGGCGTTTCTGGTTGCGGGTTTTGGCCTTGATGACCCGTCCCTCCCGACCGTGCAGGATGATATTTCCGGCAGACCCGTCGCCTTCCACCGGGATACGCACATCAAAGGGATTGGCGCCACCCAGCAGATCCTCAACAGTTTGAACAGGGAGTTCACGGTGTTCACGCAGATAGCGCACCATCATTTCAAATTTGCCCTTGGCGCCCTGGGAGTCCTTCCTTTCGCCGGCAAGCTTCAGGTTGTTGCCCCTTGAAGTCATGGTTACATCGGGGTAAGCCTTCCTCAACAGGTTCAGTTTCACGTTGTTTTCACCGTACAGCTCGACCAGGTCAACGCCTTCAATGGTGAGAATGATTTCGCTCAAAATGCTTTTCTCTTGTTTAAGCAGCGGGAAGTACCGGAACAAGGCCCGGGCCTCCATGCCATTGTGATTGTTTTTCTCCACAAAATTAAGGGAATGGGGAGGGAAAATGTGAAACGAAAAAATATTAATTTTGGTTCCGGTTTGCCGTACATTTGATTTCATCATTTAACGTAACAGCCATGACAGGTGTCATTTTCGCTTTTTTATCCGGAACGGAGCTACTGTCGGCATTGAAATGCCTCATCTTGCTCTACACTGCGGTGCTTTTTCTGCAGTCGGGGCTCGACAAAATAACCGACCGGGCAGGTAACCGCGCCTACATCAGCAGTTTTTTTGAAAAGACATTCCTGCATTCTGCAGCACCGCTGTTACTTGCTGTGGTTACCGTACTGGAGATAGCGGCCGGTATCTGCTCTGCAGCGGGCCTGGTATTCATGGCAGCCGGACACGGAGAAACGCTGGCGCGTACGGGCCTCCTGCTCGGCGCCATCAACATACTGTGCCTGTTCACGGGTATGCGCATCGCACGCGACTATGCGGGCGCGGCTTCCATCACGGCGTACTTTATCTTTCTGGTGGCAGGAATGGTGGTATTTGGGTGATGGCACTCCGAAAAGCTGGCATGCCCGGCAACTGTACGAAAACCGCACCTTTGAAACCGTAATAAAATTTCACGAATGAAAAATATCATCGCACTTACTTCTGCGTTTCTTCTCTCGCTGACGCTCTCCGCCCAGCAAACACCGCCCCTGAGCCCGCCGGCCGAATCTTCTCCAAATCAGATCTACATGGCCATGGATGTGGACAAGGCGCCCGCATTCCCGGGTGGGCAGGAAGCACAGAATCAGTTCATGGTGAAAAACATCAAGTACCCCGCCGAGGCCCGTAACAGGGGCATTCAGGGGGTAGTTGTTATCAGTTTTATCGCCGAAAAGGACGGTAAAATCACGAACATAACGGTACTCCGCAATCCGGGCGGTGGCACTGCCGAAGAAGCACAGCGCCTCGTATCGGCCATGCCCAACTGGGAGCCGGGCCTCAAAAACGGGCAACCTGTCAGGGTCAGAATGCAATTGCCCGTGACGTTCAGGCTTCGCTGAATATGCTATTGTTTGTTTACGACAACCCGCTGCACTACTCTCTGTACGCCACCCGCATCAACCGCCTGTAACACATACACGCCGGTGGGCAAACCTGTCACGTCCAGCACCAGATCATCGAGACGCATCCCGTCCACCGATTTACTCAGGGCTATTCTGCCCGTAACATCGGTCATGCGGATATTGCCGCTGAACGGATTCGTTTCACCGGTTCTGAAAAACAGCTGCGCCCCGGTCGGATTGGGATAGACCACAGCGGCATCCTGTACTCCGCCAACCGGACTTTCTGTACCTACTACCTGCTCCAGACTGACCGAATAGACGCCGCGTCCGTGCGTACCCGCATACAGGCGACGGGTGTTCTGACGCACTTTCAGATCAAGTACATAAACGGCGGGCATCCCGATTCCGTAAGGCTTCCAGTTGATGTTGTCGGCATCGGTGTAAAATACGCCTATATCACTGCCCGCAATCAGGTAGTTGGTCAGGGTATCGAAAATGATGCAGTTAAAGGGCACATTGGGCAGGTTTCCCGACTTGTTTTGCCAGTTTACACCGCCATTCACACTGGCAAACACCTTTTTGCCGGAAGCATAGCCGCCCTTCGTCACCCACATACGCTGCGGATTCGACGGGTGCAGTGCTATCCGTGTGATGTCTTCCGTGTTGGTGGAAACGGAATTGTTCGTCCAGGTAGCACCGCCATCCCAGGTGCGATATACGCGATTGGCACGGGCCGCCACCGCAATCAGGTTGGTATCGGCGGGCGACATGGCCACATCCCTGATTTTGTTGTCCACACTGCCCGTCAGGTTTTCACTGATTTTATGAAAACTGTCGCCCCGGTTAAATGAGCGATAAACATCGTGAAGCCCTACAATAAAGGTCTTGCTGTTGCGCGGATTCAGCAGGAAGGGCGTCACCCAGTCGCCGGAAGGATTCTCCGGTATGTTGTCGGCAATATTCACCGAACTGATAAAGTTATTGTTGCTGCGGTATATATCGTTCCCGCCGTAGTATTCGGTGTACAGGTAGGCCGGGTTGACCGGATCCACGATCTGGCACATGGCATCACCGCCGTTCGTGTGCCTCCAGCCGCTGAATTGCGTGCGCAACCAGCCCCCGTTGTCCTGCGAGCCCGCCATGAGCTTGAGCTCGCCAATCTGCGATACATCTATCCGGTAAAACTGCGTGATCGCCAGCCCGTTTGAATAGTCGGTCCAGGTTTCTCCGAATTCCTCATAGCGGTAAATACCGCCATCATTGCAGTACCAGATGACTCCGGGCACATGCGGATCGTGCACCAGGTCGTGCGCGTCTGCGTGTACCTCCGCATGAACGCCATCGTTGTACCAGTGTGTAATTGGCGCCCAGGTAGCGCCCTGGTCCTGCGAGCGGTGCACCACTACCCCGCACAGATAAATCGTGTTGGTATCGGTGGGTGAAAAACAGAAAATACCCCAGTCATCCTCCGGCGCCACGTTTTCGGCGTAGGTTTGTCCGCCGTCTTTCGACAGCAGCAGGCGGTGACCATTGGAGAAATGCACAGCCAGCCATTCGGGCTGCAGCGGACTGGTGGCCAGCCTGATCTCGTTCTGACTGTCGGCAAACTGGGTGATTTGTACCCAGGTCGTGCCCCCGTCGGCACTTTTCACTACCTGACTGGTACCCCAGTAATTGTGATGCGCAGCATAAATGTTAGCCGGGTCACCTGTTTTGAACTCAATGTCGGTGTATTCCCCCGCGCGCAGGTTTTGCCAGCTCTCCCCACCGTCGGTAGTACGCATGATACCGCGATTGGTAGCTGCAAAAATCACTTTCGGATCTGCCGGCGACATGATCATGTTATAAATCACATTATTCTGTGAAAGCTGCCAGTCGAGGGCCGTTGGAGCCCAGGTTTCTCCGCCATCGGTGGATTTATAAACCCCGAGGTTCCACATCCACCAGCCACCCTTGTCACCCAGGGAGATATAGAGATTGTCCGGATTCTGATGATCTACCAGTATGACACTGACCGGCAGATACGGAAGCTCATCGCCAAATGCAGCCCAG
>JBDLWO010000218.1:0-2915 GCA_039804245.1 Bacteroidota bacterium | reverse complement strand
AGGAAAATCTTGTTGCGGCGGATAGTGTCCCAGGATTCCGGAGCAATACCTGAAGTATTTCCTGACAGATACACCTTTTCGCCTACCTCAATTTCGTCCACTTCGATGCGGGCACCTGCGGCCCTGATGATAGAGAGGGTAGCATCCATGATTTCAGGGCCGATGCCATCGCCCTTCGCTACAGTTATTCTGGTCATTGTTTTGTGTTTGTGTGACTACAGGGCCGTTGTTGTGTTCAATATGAACGACCAGGTAATCGAGTTCGATTGGTGGCACAAATTTCCCTTGATTAAATCATTTGTTCCTATTTATATTTGCAATGAATTAAATAAGTGATTGTTATGAATTACACATTAAATCAGCTTCAGGTTTTTCTGAAAGTAGTGCAACTGAGCAGTGTCACAAAGGCAGCAGAGGAGTTGAACCTGACGCAGCCTGCTGTATCCATACAGCTGAAAAATTTTCAGGATCAGTTTGAGATTCCGCTGACCGAAGTGGTTGGCCGCAAGATTTATATCACCGAATTCGGCCGGGAGATTGCGAAGTCTGCTGAACAGATTCTGGATCAGGTGTATGCGATCAATAACAAGACAAAGGCTTATCAGGGCCAGCTTTTCGGATTACTCAAGATTTCGGCAGTTTCTACAGGAAAGTATATTGTTCCCTATTTCCTGGCCGATTTTGTGCGGGAAAATCCCGGTATTGAGCTTAAAATTGATGTTACGAACCGGCTCAGTGTTCTGGACAGTCTGGAGCGCAACGAGACAGATTTCGCTCTGGTTTCCATTCTTCCCGAAAACCTGAAAACAGAGAAGATTGAGCTGCTGCCCAACAAGCTGTATCTTGTAGGGAAGGCTGGCCAGACGGATAATGACGGGATGCCAATTGGCCGAATGCCGCTTATTTTCAGGGAAAATGGATCCGGAACCCGTAAAATGATGGAAAAATTCATTGAAAAGTACGATGTGCCCTTCACCAGGCGTATAGAACTCACCTCCAATGAAGCCGTCAAACAGGCTATCCTTGCGGGGCTGGGGTATTCCCTCATGCCGCTGATCGGCCTGAGAAATGAACTGCAGCGGGGTGAACTGAAAATAATACCTTACAACGGTCTTCCGCAACTTTCCAACTGGTACCTGATCTGGCTGAAGGGAAAGAAACTCTCTCCGGTGGCGCAGGCATTCACCAATCATGTAAAAAATAACAAGAAGCAAATTATTGACAACCAATTCAGCTGGTATGAGCAGTTTTAACCTCTTTCCCGGTTCTTTCTTCTCCCAAACGGTGAAACGCGCACTTTTGTCGGTGACAGCCGTTTTTTTCATTTACAATTGCTGCCGTGGTCAGTCGCTGCCACTTTCTGCACTTGACTCGGTGTTGAATACCCTGCACAGCCAGTCCATGTTCAACGGAGTGGTTCTGGTTGCACGCGAGGGCAGGGTAGTGTACAGCAAATCTCTGGGTGCAACTGCCCCGGATATGCTGGAACCGCTGACGGAGCGCACGGCCTTTAACCTGGCTTCTGTTTCCAAACAGTTTATTGCAATGCTCATTGTACAGTTGAGAGAGCAACATAAACTTGAATACGATGATCCGGTTCAGAAGTTTATTCCCGGATTTCCCTACCCGGATATAACTGTCAGACACCTGCTGACGCACACTTCCGGATTGCCTGATTATCAGGTAATTGTTCAGCAGCATACCAATACGCTAGACACGCTCGGTAACGATGATTTTCCGGAGTTGCTGGCAAATATCAGGCCCGGGCTGCTGTTTTCGCCCGGTGAAAAGTGGAAGTACGGCACCTCCGGATATGTCCTGCTGGTATCGGTAATCGAAAAAATTACTGGTTCGTCATTCGGTACGGTGCTGGAAAACCGGATCGTGAAGCCCCTGAACCTGAAAAATACGTTCGTGTATTCGCTCGATGCGCGTTACGCACACGCGGGAGCCCGGCGTCGCGCCCTCGGCTTCGAACGCAACAATGGAAGTTATGTACTCAACGACCTCACCCGTTTCGATGGTGTAGTCGGGGTGGGCGGTATCTATTCCTGCGTCGAAGATCTGCTCACCTGGGATCAGGCTCTATATACCAACCAGCTGGCCGGTTCGGCTGCACTGAACGAGTTTTTCTCACCCGCGCACCTCAACGATGGTACAATTGTAAACTATGGCTTCGGCTGGTTTACCGACCCGGGTGCCCGCAAAGTGTATCACACAGGCAGTTGGCTCGGATTCAGAAATCTCATCGAACGATATCCGGATACGAAAACCACCGTTATCCTGCTGAGCAGCTCAACTGACGGGACCGCCCGCGATGCTGTCAGGGCGCTGATGAATGGTCAGGCTGCTCATATCCCGCGCACACACCTGATCCGAAATGTTCAGCTGATTGACGGAACCGGCTCCCCGGCCCGACCCACAGATGTGCGCTTGCTGGACGATCGGATCCGGGAAATCGGCAATCTCGCGCCTTTCCCGCTCGAACAGGTCACGGAGGGCAAAGGCAGAACGCTGGCCCCCGGATTTATTGATGCGCACAGTCACCATTTTGGTGGTCTTGACGCACACCCGGAAGCTGTGCCATCTCTGAACCAGGGCGTAACCACCATTGTCATCGGCCAGGATGGCAACAGCTATCCGCTGGATACGCTGCAGCAATTCATGTACAACCACCATGCAGCCGTCAACATAGCCTCTTATACCGGGCACTCCACACTCCGCGAGCAGGTCATGGGCGCCGATAATCTGTTCAGAACAGCCACCTCAACCGAAGTGGAGCAGATGAAAGTCATACTCCAGTCTGAAATGGACAAGGGTTCACTGGGCCTGAATACCGGACTTGAATATGAGGAGGCTTTCTATTCGAGCAGAAATGAAGTGATCGAACTCGCTGCCGTGGCCGCCAGGTCGGG
>JBDLWO010000217.1:0-7862 GCA_039804245.1 Bacteroidota bacterium | reverse complement strand
TGCATCACTCCAGTTCTGACCGTTGTTCAGGCCCGATGACTGCCAGTCAACATAATAGCGTGTATTCTGACTATGGCATACAGCAGTGTAGAGGAAAAACAGAATCGTTGTCCTGAGCATATTTTTTCGATTTTGAAGTTAATACAGAGTTGTTTCCGGACGTCCGGCCACAACAGTTTTGTTTACGAGCTTGTTCAGGATTCTATCGCCGGGTCAAAAACGGCTCATTTTTCGCCACTTTTCACCTTTTTTCAGTTGCGTAGCACCGGCTATGCGCCTTCAGAAACGCAAAAACTGACAAAAATGAACCTGTTTTTGCCATCGGCAGAGAATCCTGAACAAGCTCTAGGACTTTCCTGTTTCGAATCAAACAGAATCAATCCCTGACAAGTCTCAGCGTTTTGCTGCCCAGGCAAGTGCCGAACTGTACAAAATATACGCCGGAAGGCAGTGACGGTACATCTTTGAAACTGTGATAACCCGTTTCCAGATACCGGGTGTCCGACCATTGAATGCGTCCGTACAAGTCAGAGATAACTATCCTGCAGGCAGAAGGGCGGGGCAGTGACAACTCCAGTCTGAAACGACTGCTGGCAGGGTTCGGATAAATACCTGCCTCCCATTGTTCAGGATACCCGGCTGATCTCTGAAGCACCGGTTTTATCAGTGTTGATGGCACCTGTTGAAGTACAAAACCGGAAGCTGTACCGTCGGAATCAAATGCAGCAGAGGATATGTTTCCTGTTGCCAGTTGAATGTCCGGGGCGGCAATTTCAGACTGTGAATTAAACTGGAGGTAGAACAGGGGGGTACCGGCAGGAAACTGCCGGTTTATCCCCGTGCCGTCATACCAAAGTACCCGTACCTCTCCAGGTTCCGATTCATGCCAGTCTCTACCCTGATACTCCTGCAAATCATCCGGCCAGCGCACTCCGGTCAGGAGAAAACGGGAGGTGTCATAGCGAAGTGACAACTGCCATGCCGTTCTGTTCAAATCTTCCGCAGCAAATATCGGAACTTCGATTTGTGAACTGTTTGTACCAGTTCTGGTTTGTTCACCAGTGGCAAGGAAGCTGTGTGTTGAAGGCTCCGATCGCAGTACGGCAGACTCGTTTACATCGCCGATCTTGATACCGTAAAAAGATACCTGGTTGGTGGGAGGAGGAATGGTAAAACGAATTTCTTCAGGAATTAGTGGCATCCAGGGGTTGGTCGGATTTGTGAAAACGAAGTTGCGGGGAACAAATCGCCATGAAGTATTATTGGGCACGCTATCATAAATCCCAAGTATGAGCTTTCTGAATTCGACAATGTCAAAGGTAGTAATAGAATTTGATTTGTTGGCATCTGCGGCAATCATCCTGTAGGGTGAGCCGAGTGGTTCAACTCCAAGAATATGTTTGGAAATCAATACCAGATCATACGTTGTGACACCGTTCAGATGGTCGTTGTTTTTAGACGGCCTGAAAGTCAGGGAATCTGCAGGACATGGACATATTGTTTCACTGTCATAATCATCGGCAGTACCCGACACAAAGCACGGCCCGGGATTTATTATGGAGTAATTGATGTCTCTCATAGGATTATCGTTATATACACTGTACACAAACAGCAGGCTGCGTGTGCAGATGTCATCACTGCCGATGTTTCTTTTAATTGCAGAACTGATTGAGGGGAGACAATATGTACTTGTTCCGTCTTTTCGAAGTGTGGCATCAATGATCTGTACTGATCTGATACAAAAATCCTGTCCCTGAAGTGCCAGTCGAAAAAAGTGGATAATGCCTGTGGCCGGATTAAGTTCAACATTTCTGCTGCCGTCAATTGACAAGTCAACACGGGTGTGTGTACTGTCCATACTGGTGGCTGCCGTACAAAAAGCCATACTGGAGCAGTAGGTGGAGAAACATCCGGCTGTGTCCAGATTTAACAACCCGGAATGTTCAATTAACAGGCTGACATTAACCTCCTCATAAGTTACCGTGCTACCAGTGTCTTCTATAAAAACATCCAGAAAGGCATTGTTACAGGGGATAAAAGCAGGAAGATTACTCGTCGCTTCGGCAACACTTATTTTGGTTAAAGAGCATTTATCGGGGCAGACACCAGCGTTCCAGGATATGGTATCAGGCAGGCCTGCACGGGGTTTACAACAGGTGCCGGAAAGCCTGACTCGTCTGAATTCGGTTATTGACAAATCAATTTTGGCACAATCAGACTCCAGTTCCGGGCCATTGGCAACTACATAGAATAAAGTATTTCCCGGAACAGGCAGGGTTGACTGGGAAACCGACAACTGTAAACCCTCCGTGTTGGCGTATATCCTGCGAAACTTTGCAGTGTCGGGCAGGTCTCCGTAATAAAGTATGTCATTTGCCGGAATTTTACCCCCTTCAATGAATATTTCTGCCATCGTCTGTTCGGTATGCAACTTCAGCAGCACATCCATTTCCTCGAGATTATACAGGGTGGGTGCCATGTCGGTTGAAGTTACTATCACAGGAATTCTTTTCCTTTTGGGGAACCCCGCTACGGGGGCATTCACAGCGTTGCCAATGCGAACCATCAGACTACTGGTACAATCGGCTGGTGTTTCAATCTGTTTTGTTGCCAGTATATTGTTGCAATAAAATATACTGCCATTACACAGAAACCCCGGAGTTGCGGGCAAAACAAAACTGAATGCTATCCCGCCCAGCGTTACCTGCTCGCCGGGAAACGGATCAACTGCAATGACAAACAGTAATTTCCGGTTACTCTGTAAAATCCAGTTGATATTGAGATCATTATTATCCACGACATGATAACTGAAGTTGTCATCAGCGTCAAGACTCAGTGTGGGGCTTGCCGGATCATTTGGATTATTAATATCAGGTGGAGAACATTGAAGTGAGCTGATCGGATTCAGCTTTGACAAGACCTTGCTTGTTGCAAGCAGATTTGGTGTCGCAACAAGTTGGCCCGTAACTGACATTTGTTTGAAACTTACACTTGCGTTCCCCCCTGTACCGGCTGCTTTGAGATAAAAGTAGAAATAAACGGGGGAACATTTGTCTCCGTCCATACAGCCCTGAGGCATTGAACCTTGCGGCTGTGGAACTTCGCAAACCTCAATGGATAACTGGTTGCACATAGAGGTTTGCGCAGAGAGCCATCCTGCGCCCGGGATGGAAAAAAAGAAAAACAAAAGTGCGCTTAGGAAAGTGGTAGTTCTGAAATACATACGAAAAAAATGTAGGTTAAAAGAAAATTCTCAGGAACAAAAGGATACAGCCGCCTGTAACAAATTCATTTTTGCCAGATTGCTACCTGACAAGAACTGCATATCTTACAAAATATAAGAAGGTACATTAACAGTGTTTTCATTTGTTTAAACTGAGTTATTGCAAAGGTAAAAATATATTTGTCATTATTACAGTTTTTTTTGAATGTGGTACAATAATGGAAACGGTCCACAATGTTGAGGAAGTCCAGCCTGATGTTTCACTCTGACCGGGGCATTCAATATGTTTGTGATGAGTTTCGTGCCGTTCTGGGAGAATATCACATCACCCAAAGTATGTCAAGGAAAGGAAATTGCTGGGACAATGCCGTTGCAGAATCATTTTTAAAATCCTTGAAAACCGAAGAGTTGAATAAATTGGGCACCATTAAGGAATTTAATCTCAACTCTTTGGTTTTCAAATATATAGAAGGATGGAATAACACACGTAGAATTCATTCTGCATTGAATGGATTAACGGGGTGTGTTCAGATTTTTGTGTCAGGGTTGTATTTTTGATCTGAATTTGGGTTGTCACATGGCCAGCGAGCCGGAGTTTACGGAGGCGTAGCAGCCATGTGACAACCCAAATTCAGATTTACGGCCGCAGGTGTATTCGTATTCGATCCCGGAAGTAAATGTCCAATTGAGAGAAGGTCAACGACCAGTTTTGTAACGGCGAAGTCCACTTTTCCGTGATGTTTTCAATGGCCAAAAATAGCAATTTCATCAAAGCGTTATCGCTCGTAAACGCTGATTTGGTCTTGGTCACTTTCCGTAGCTGGCGGTGAAAACCCTCCACCGTGTTGGTAGTGTAGATGATTCGCCGGATGGCTGCCGGGTACTGGAAGTAACGAGTCAATCGATCCCAGTTGTTCTCCCAGGATTCAATAACTACAGGGTATAACTTACCCCATTTCTCCTTCAGTGCTTCGAGTTTAACCCGTGCCAACGACTCGTCCGGAGCCTGGTACACTTGCTTGAGATCACGCATGAATTCCTTCTGATGTTTGGAGCCAACGTACTTGAGCGAATTACGAATTTGATGCACCACACACAGTTGTACTTCAGTCTGAGGAAAGATGGTTTCTACCGCCTCGGCAAAACCCTTGAGATTGTCGATACAGGTAATCAGAATATCTTGAACCCCTCGTTGCTGTAGCTGCGTCATTACCTGTAGCCAAAACTTAGAACCCTCATTTTCAGACACATACAAGCCCAAAACATCCTTTTTGCCTTCCATGTTGACTCCAATGATGCAATAAATGGCACGGTTAACAACCCGTCCTTCGTGACGAACTTTGTAGTGAATTGCATCCAGCCAAACTATCGCATAAAGTGACTCCAGCGGCCGGTTGCGCCATTCCTCTACCACCGGCAGAATCTTGTCCGTTATGTTCGTCAACTGGGCCTCTGACAGCTCCACCGAATACAGCTCCTGCAAGTGAGACTGTATCTGCCGATAGCTCATACCCATGCTGTACATACTCAAAATCTTCTGCTCTACACTGTTCCCCAACCGCCGTTCATGCTTGGGTATCAGGACGGGTTCATACGTCCCCGAACGGTCACGAGGTGTCTCTACTTCCAGTGGCCCAAACCGGCTTCGAACTGTCTTGCCTGTCTTCCCATTCCGACGATTTGGTGCTCCAGATGCTTTCTCTGATTCCAGATGTGACTGCATCTCTCCCTGCAAACTAGCTTCTACCAGACGCTTCAGCAAAGGTCCCAAAGCCTGCTCCAATGACTTGCCTTCGTACATGGCTTTAATCGCCTGCTGCTCAAAGTTTTGGTAATCAAAGTCTTCTTTCTTCTTCCCTTTCATGGATTCGTGTGTATTTTTGGTGAAAGTTATGATTTTTTCACCTGACACAGAATTTTGAACAGTCTCGATTAACGCCCTGGGAGGCCTTCCATGAAAAATCTCTAAAATTGGCTGCTTAACCTTAACTTAGTGTCCACTATGCTGAGGAAGTCCAAGGCAAATTTTGGACAGCCCCCCTCACACCTCCACCTCACCACCCACCCCAAATCTCCCATTCCCCTTGGCCCGGCCGTTCTCAACCTGAATAATGACGTCCACCTCATGCGCGTGGGTGTTGGAGCCCTTGAAGCGGCCCTCTTTGGTGGTGTGGTAGATGAAGATAAAAGATGTACGCGGGTGAGCTTTACGCAGGGCGTCCATGTCCTCGATCTCCAGTCCGGCTTTGGTGACGGAATCTATGAACACGAAGTCGAACTGGCCGGGGTTTTCGGGTACGCGGTCGGTCACGTACAGGCGCGGGTGCGAGGCTTTCAGGCGGCCCACTTTCTCCTGGAGTGTGTAGCCAAACCCTTCCTCGATGGCACAATACAGCACTTTGCCGTGGTGTACGGCCAGGTAGTGCGCCATATCGAGGCACAGGGTGGATTTACCCGATTTGGGCAGTCCGTACACCATCGCCGTGAAGCCCACCGACGGGTCGCCGATGAGCTGCCGGTATTTCCCCTGAAGACCAATGGTTTCAAACTGCATCCCCATCAGGGTCGCGGAGGGGATCACTTCAGGGTGATGACGGGTATTCTCATTTCTGGTATGATACGCGGCGGACGCGACGCCGTTTGCGTACGGACTTTTTTTTTGAGTCCTCCTGACGCCTGCTTTCCCCCGAATAAGCGCTTTGATACCGTTCAGCTCTGCCGGATGGATGGTCAGTACCTCTGATTTATTGTTGATGTGTTCGGCCATGCTTTTGTAAGCGGCGCTGATGGTCCGCACGTACTTGTCGTCGCGGGTCACTTTGCCGGAATCAGCCGCCTTTTTCATGCGGGCGAGCAGCTTTTCGATTTTGTCGTCCATCCCGCGCTTACCGTTGAGGCTCACGTATGATTTGAGCAGGGCAATGGAGAGCATGGGTGTCTGGGCACTCGCAATCTCCTGATAGCGCTTGAGACTGGCGGGTGCAATGCGTATTTCGGCAGCATCGCCCATTTTCTCGTACAGTTTGATGAGCTGCTCCTGCATGAGTTTGATCTCTGCGGCATACGGAGAGGTCTTTTTGATGCGCCGCTCGAGGATGGCTTTCTGGAGGCTGTGAATGAGGGTAAGCACCTGTGCCTGGGTTTTCACCTTGCCGTCCATGAGCGCATAGCGGCGAATGAACTGCACGTCGGTATCGAGGGATTCAACCGGGGTGGTTTTGTATTCCGGTGTTGCGGCTTTTGAAGCCTTTCCGGGTTTGGTTTTTGAAGGTTTGGCCGTTTTGACTGCCTTCTTTGGCTTATCGGTAGTCTGTTTGGGCTCTACCCGCGTGCGGGTGCGAACAGGCTTTGCTGGCTGCTGCGGTGCAGCCGGAGTAACCGCTTTACTGCTTTGCGGATGGGCCTGCAGGTAGCTTTCCAGCTTCTCGAAGTAGGCATCCACCACTCGTTTGATATTCTCCACCTTGCGGTAATGTTCCCAGTCGTTCTGTGCGGCTCCGCTCACTAGCGCGTGCCCTTTGGCCAGCGCTTCCGGCAGGTTGTCAAAGTCAATACCCGCTGTGCGGTCGAAGTAATTTTTGGTGGTTATCATGGCTTTCTATGGTTTTGTGGGTTTTTCAGAAATTAAGCAGTTCCAGTTCGAGTTCCAGCGCGAGGGCTTCCAGCTCCAGTGCTTCCACGGCGGTGGAGCGCGACGGTTCGGCGTTTTTTTCAGTCGTTTCAGGGGCGTTCATGCGGTACTGAAGCAGGTAGTTGAGGCGTCCGAACTCTTCGGCCCGGTTCTCGGCGCTGCGCCCCTCCACCTGAAGGGCCGACTTTTTATCCTCGATCTCTTTTCGCAGCTCTCCCCAGCGCGGCGACTGTGCATCGCCCCGGTAAGTGCCTATTTTGGTGTTAATGGTCTGTCGCTCCGCTTCGTACTGCGCAATAGCAGGCCCCAGATCGCTGTTCAGGGAGAAGCCCTTTGGTTTTAAAACCGCCCGTTCCGTCTTTCGCACCTTGCTCACATACTCCTTGAAGTAGTTCAGGTAGTAGCGGTTGGAGAAGTACACCCCCAGCAGCCCGTAGCTGTTCTCAATCTTGCGGCCCATCGCGAGTATGTCGCGATCCTGTATGTCAGTACCGTTGAGCAGGTCTTCGATGTCCTCCTTTAGTTCCTTCCCCTTTTTGTAGCGCTTGTCGTTTACATCGCCATCCTCGGCAGCTTTGGGCATCTGCTGCATGAAGTTCTGCGAGAGTAGCTGGGTTTTAAATCCCCGGATAGCCTCGAGGCTCCGCTCCCGGTAACTTCGGTAGTCCTGAATATCGCGCTGCACGGCCCGGATGGCATCCAGCGCCAGTTGTGCGCGCTTGTTCTCGCGGAATAACTGCTCCCGCTCTTGATCGAAGAACATGCGCACGAGGCGGTCCACGTCAGTTATCAGGGCCAGCTTGATCTCCTCTGGGTTGAGGCTCTCCAGATCAAGCACGTTACCGCGATCTCCCCGAAACCATATATCGTTGATGCGCGAGGTTTTCTCCTCCAGCTTCTGGAACACAAACACGTCCATCGAGTCCTGAATCAGGGGCATCACGATGCGCACGTACTTGAACTGATTGCCCTGCCGCCAGATTCTGCCCTCGAGCTGCCGTATGTCGG
>JBDLWO010000216.1:0-14487 GCA_039804245.1 Bacteroidota bacterium | reverse complement strand
AACTACAAGGCCCGTATCGGAGATGAAAACTATCTGTTTCTGGGTGGCGCCATGCACCATCTGTTCCAGCCGACAGTGACGTTCTTCGGTATAGACAGTCTGCCGGGCAGCAAACTGTTCACCCGTTACTCGGCCCAGGCTGCCGCCAATATTCCGCTCTCCCGCGATAACAGGGTGCAAATTTCACCCCGACTACTCGTCGCTTCCCAGGGACCTCACTTTCAGGTGAATGCAGGAGCCAGCATGCGCTTTGCCCTGGGTCAGTACGGCTCCACTGCCCTGAATATCGGCGCATGGGCCCGACAGGTGCGCAACGACAATGGTACCGGTTTCGATGCCGTGACAGCTCTCATTGGTATAGAACTCAACAGTATGGTGATGGGATTCAGCTATGATCTGAATCCGGGTGCCCTGCAGGCTAATCTGCGTCAGAGCGCCTTTGAACTTTCCATTACCTACAGGGGGAATTACGACAACGACGATATTGTCTGTCCCAAATTCTAGGCGTTTATCCAGCTGATTTTGATGGCTTCTTCTCCGGTAACCCGGAATCGATCGTCCATCCGGTAGCCCAATATCCAGATAATGGCGCCATCGCCATTTTCAAGTATCCGGATCCGCTCTTTGTCGGATCTGGATATTTTTTTATCGGTGAAGTAATCCTGCAATTTTTGAAACCTGCCGCCCATGCCAAACGGCTGAAACCGGTCACCGGATTGCCAGTGCCGAAGCACAAGCGGGTATTTCAGTGCGCCGGGCTCCACCACAATGGCCTCTTTCCCGTCGGGGAATGGAGGCGCTGCCGGCACGGACATAAAAAACAGCTTACCCTCCGGTTCTATTCTCACCATCAGATCATCCGGGCCAATACGAACGGGTGAAGGTTTGTCATCTCCGGATGAACCGGACTGACATTGCAGAACACCTCTGTTCACAATCAGCCTCCAGCCTGTTTCGGAGAAAAGTTCAAATCCGGTTTGCGTCAGATTTTCACTGGTCTGTCTGGCCTGTTCTTCGTTAAATCCGTAAGGCCGCAGAACAGAAGAAAGTGACTGAAGGGGGGAGGGTAGTGATTCCAGTTTTTCAACCGGAACCGAAAATGCTTTGATTTCATCGGGAATATTCAGAAAACTTCTGGTCAGAAAATCGAGGTTTTCCTGTGCCTCGCGCATGCGAGCGATGTTGCGTGCGGCCGTCTGAAGGAAGTTGCTGTTCAGCGTTTCCAGACGCGGAACCACGTGCAAACGGATATAATTCCTCGAATACTCATCTTTGGTGTTGCTGGCATCTTCCCTCCAGAACAGTTTGCGCTGCTCTGCATAATCAATCAGTTCGGATTTGGAGGCAAACAGCAGTGGACGGATCAGTTTGCAGCCCTGTTGATCAATATCCCGTTCATATCTGATTCCCCGCATACCAGCAAGTCCGGTGCCTCTTGTAAAATGCAGCAGTACTGTTTCCACCTGATCGTTCAGGTGGTGGGCAGTTACCACAGCCCTGTATCCGAATACTCCGGCGATTTCACCAAACCATTCATAACGCAGTTCCCTCGCAGCCATCTGTACGGAAATGCCTTCTTCACTCGCTTTTTCACCCGTATCAAATTGGACGGAGTGAAACCGGACGCCCATTTGAGCAGCTATTTCACTGACAAACTGCTCATCCCCATCGGAGGCACTTCCTCTGAGCTGAAAATTGCAGTGAGCAACTCCGAACGGTATTCCGGCTTCATGAAACAGATTCAGGAGCACCACCGAATCAACCCCTCCGCTCACGGCCAGCAGAAATGGAGGTGGAATGTGATCGAATTGTCGGAAATGGTCGAGGAAACGCTGCAGTAAGTCCATCTTTTTCGGTTAAAATACGTTAAAGATATTCGAATTAACGTATATTGGCTGAATTTTACCCCGCAAAGATGCCCGTTTCCCCGTTTTGGGAATATGAAAATGACATACAATGTGTAACATTTTTACTCCCGGAGCGTCTGACTGTCATTTCCCCTGTTTCAAACTCTCAAGATCCATACAATGAGACTTTTTTATCTCCTGATTGCCCTGCTTTATGTACAGAACATTGGCGCCCAGGTATCGGGTGTGGTGCGCGACGAGACTGGAGAGCCTCTCCCGTATGTCACGATTTACGTAAAAAACACCTCCATCGGTACCGTTTCGAATGCCACCGGATTATACTCACTGAATGCTGCCAAAGGTACCGTTGATGTGGTATTTCAATATATCGGGTACAAAACGGAGGTGAGAACCGTCGAAATCGGTAGCAAACCGGTTCAGTTGAACGTGGAAATGGAACCGTCCAATCTGGAGCTCGGAGAGGTGATTATCACCGACCAGAATCCCGGCGAACGGATTATGCGACAGGTAATTGCAAAGAGGGAATATCACAAATCACAACTTGCCTCCTGGTCGTGCGATGCCTATATCAAGGGCTTTTACAAGCTGAAGGATGTTCCCGAAAAACTGATGGGGCAGGATATTGGCGATATGGGAGGAATTCTCGATACCAGCAGATCGGGAGTTCTTTACCTGTCGGAATCGGTTTCACGCGTACACTCGCAACTGTCGCCCGCGCGCAGGAAGGAAGTAATGATTTCCAGCAAGGTGAGTGGCAACATGACCGGATTCAGTATGAACCGCTCCAATCTGGTGGATTTTGATTTGTACAATCAAACCATCAACGTCGAACGCGACATACTCTCTCCACTCGCCGACAACGCTTTCAGCTACTACAATTTCAATTATCTGGGCAGTTATACCGATCCGAACGGATTCACTATCGAAAAAATTCAGGTACTTCCCAAGCGATCGTCGGATCCGGTTTTCAGTGGTAATCTCTATGTTGTTGATTCGTGGTGGAACCTTGCTGGTGCAGACCTGTTTGTAACGGGAGCGAATGTGAAACAACCGATTCTCGACACCATGCGTATCCAGCAGCAGTTTGTGTTGCTCGGCAGGCCCGACTTGTGGCGGGTCATTTCCCAGACTACCAGTTTCCGTTTCAATTTGTTCGGTTTCGGTATAGAAGGATTTTTCAACGGAGTTTTTTCCAGATACGAACTGAATACCGAATTCGGGAAGGATTTTTGGGGGAAAGAAGTTTTCAAAGTGGAAGACGGAGCTTCCGACCGGGATACCTCCTACTGGTCTGAAATAAGGCCTGTTCCGCTCACTGATGAAGAGGTCAGGGATTACACCCGAAAAGACAGCCTGCAGCGTATCTGGAATTCGGAGGCATGGCAGGACAGTCTGGACCGGGCAGGAAACAAATTTGAGACGAGCAATCTGCTTACAGGCTATACCTGGGAAAATACGCGTCTGAACAGGTCGTTTACCGTTCCCGGTCCGCTGAACTGGGTACAATTCAACACCGTGCAGGGTTGGTTGTTCGATGCAGTACCGGAGCTGATGTTCAAGTCAGACAGGGACGGTACCCGGTTCTGGAATGCAAAAGCGGGTATTAATTACGGATTCGCCGAAAAGCGCTTGCGCGGGTGGCTGAGCGTGAGGCACAAGCTGGAAAGTATCCGGCAAACGGAAATACAGCTGACGGGAGGTACGAGGGCTACCCAATTCAATGAGGGGCAACCAATTGGTCATACCCTGAACGAGTTGTATACGCTCTGGTTCGGGCGGAATTACATGAAGCTGTTTGATAAAACCTTTCTGCAACTGGAATTTGGCCAGCATCCTGTGCCCGGATTTTCCTACAATGTTTCAGCTGACTGGGCACGCCGATCGCCCCTGGAAAATAACAGTGATTTCAGGTGGAGAAAGTCTCCTGATCCGGCCTATACGCCCAATGTACCAGTTCCTGACCTGATTGGCGCCACGGAATTTCCTGCACCGGATATTTTTGCGCTGGAAGTCAATCTTCGTTTTTCTTTCCGTGAAACGTACAGTTCTTATCCCGGGCAGCGTATCTACGCTGGTTCCGGGCTGCCGGTTGTGGATGTACGATACCGGAAAGCCATACCCGGTTTGTTTGGTGGAGATGCGGATTTTGACTTTATGTCCTTGCAGGCGAGCCAGGACTACCTGAAGTGGGGCCTTGCCGGTTATTCGGAATGGAGTGTACGCACAGGAGCGTTTCTGCGGAACAGGAAAATATCTTTCATGGATCTGTATCAACCACTTGGAAATCAGACATTTATATTCAATCCAAACCAGTATTCGCGTCGTTTCCCTATGCTGCCCTATTACGCGTATGCTACCGATCAGCCATTCGTTGAAGCTCATTTTCAGCATCACCTGCAGGGTATCCTGCTCGATCGCATTCCGGGACTCAGAAAACTGAATCTGAAGGAAGTGTTTGGTGCCGGGGTGTATTACGCCAACCAGGCATCCATGGATCCTTTTTACACCGGAAAATTGCCGTACTGGGAAGTGAATATCGGCTTTGAAAACATCGGAATAAAGGCAATCAGACCACTCCGGATAGATGTGGTGAGCGGTTTCTTTGGCAATGAATACTACAGAACTGCCGTCATACTGGGGCTCAAACTGATGTAGTGCGAGAAGTTCCGGGAATTATTACTTGCGGAATGCAGTCAGATTTATAGAGATTCCGCGAGCAATAAGAATTTATTGGTCGCGGAATGTGTGTATATTTGCATGGATTCCGCGAGTAACAAGAATTTATTGATCGCGGAATGTGGTAAAAACTGTGTGGATTCTGCAATCAATCGAATTAAACCATGAATTATAATCTCTTAATCGGGAGAGTAGAGGAGAAGAAAATACTCGAAAATGCCCTGCTTTCTCCCCAGGCTGAAATGATCTCGGTAATCGGGCGACGCAGAATTGGGAAAACCTATCTGGTAAAATCGGTTTATAACAGAAAAATTGATTTTGAGATCACCGGGATTCAGTATGCAACTCGTCGTGAGCAGTTGCGTAACTTTATGTTGCAGATTGTCAAGCATTCCGGTGGCAGCTTCCCATTAACAGAACCCACAGACTGGCTGGAGGCATTTTACCTGCTCTCCAGATTCCTTGAGTCCAGGGATAAGGATGATAAATTCGTTGTTTTTCTGGATGAACTTCCCTGGTTGGCTACACACAAGTCCGGTTTTCTGAAAGGACTCAGCTGGTTCTGGAATAGTTGGGCTGTCAATCAGTCTGTTGTGGTCGTGATTTGTGGGTCTGCAGCATCCTGGATGATTAAAAACGTAGTACACAACAAGGGTGGGCTGCACAACCGTATTACCAGGCGCATTTACCTCAAACCATTCAATCTGGCCGAAACGGAGCATTTTCTGAAGTCCAGAAAACTGAATTTTGATCGTTACCAGATTCTTCATCTGTACATGGCAATAGGTGGCGTCCCACATTATCTGGATCAGATCGAAGCGGGAAAAAGTGCTGTACAAAACATAGATGCTATATGTTTTTCGGAAAACGGATTATTAAGGGATGAATTTCCCAAGCTGTATGCTTCGCTGTTTGAAAATTCCGCTGCTCACATAAAGGTTATTCGAGCGTTGGCAGGAAAGAAAATGGGCCTGACCCGGTCCGAGATTGTTCAATTCAGCCGGGTTCCCGATGGTGGAGGCCTTACTACCATAGTCTGGGAACTGCTCCATTCGGGGTTTATTTCTGCAAGTCAACCCTTTGGAAAAAAGAAGAAGGAGGCATTATATCGTCTGACCGACGAATTTTCTCTGTTCTATTTACAATACATGGAAACTAACCGGTTCGAGGGAGTGGGTGTATGGCAGCAACTGAGTAAAACGCAGTCGTATATCAGTTGGGCAGGCTATGCTTTTGAAAATATTTGTCTCAAACATCTGCCACAGATCAAAAAAGCGCTGGGTATTACCGGGGTTTTTTCAACGGCATCCTCTTTCTTCAAAAGAGGTGCAGATGGTGAAGAGGGGACACAAATTGATCTGCTCATTGATCGGAACGACCATGTAATTAACGTATGCGAGATCAAATTTTACGGTGCCGAGTTGTCTGTTGACAAAGCCTCGGCCATGGCATACCGGAATAAAATGGCCATTTTCAGAGAATCCACGCACACGCGCAAACAACTTTTCCTGACCATGATAACCACGTTTGGCCTGAAAGAGAATCAATACGCTTCCGGTCTCGTGGATGCTTCCCTGACGATGGATGATTTGTTTGAGGAGTGACCCGGAGGTGGGTATTCAGAAAGCTGCCTGTATGACCAAACAGTCAGGTTCCCGGATCTGCTGCTGCCGGCCATCTTGGCAGGATACCGCGTTTCTGTAATAACCCCTTTAATTCATCGAAAATATCCGGAGCATGGCGCCTGACAGAACCAAAGAGCGCCCCCACAGAAGCCGGCAGTGATGAGCCATGCTGATGATACAGTTGAAGAATATCTTCGTAAAACTGTCGGGAGATCTGCCGGAATTTCAATTTTTCGAGCCGGTAATTGGCCAAAGCGATCATCCATGGGATGGAGGGCAGGTAGTTCGGATTTTTCTGGTAAACCAGGTTGCGATCCATCAGCTGATGCTGCTGTGACAACCGTATCATGGCATTGAAGTCGCCGGCCCCGAGGAGTGCTTCCAGCCAGGCAGAGAAAAAGAGAGGCCACCTGTGATCGAATATTTCTTTCCTGTAAACATCAAAAAAGGTCCGGGCATGGGTTACAGACTGTTTAAACTGTCCGGACTGGTTGTACGCCAGACACAAATAAGCCGCGTTTCCGATTTTGTTGTGTATGTTCTGTTCCTTCCTTGCCAGAGGCAGCGATTGACGCAAAACCTTTAAAGCCTCTTCTGCTTTCGACTGGCGCAGCAGAATAGCAGCCAGGTTGTTGATGTAGTAAACATAGTCATTATTCTCTGCTCTTACCGACAAATAACCATAGTAGGTAGCCTTTTCAAGATCATTCTGGCGCGCATACATAAGCAGACGCTGACTGTAGAAATTGAGCAGCAGTCGGCGGGAGTAAAATTTTCCTTCCCGGAGCAAATTTTCCTGATAATCGAATTTATCGGGTAAAAGATCGAAACGCCGGTAATTATATGCGATAAATATCAGTCGGATCAGCGCCAGATTACGGTTGTAACCATCGAGTGACTGATCATAGAAGACTGCACTGAGCCATTGTTCCCAACGCATGGAGTCGGTTGAGTTACTGGTATATTGGGCGATGATATCTTCCGTTGCCTGATGCAGTTTATCGTTTACCAGGCGCGCATATTCGTAACTGGTACGGTGAACAGTCAGAAAATCGGTCACGCATTTGTGTTCTGCGTAGCGCATGCGTACGTGCAGGTAATGCCTGTACATACGCCCGAGGTCATATAATTTCAGGAAATTGAAGGAAGTGGGATCGGAATTCTGGAACAACCTGAGCAGTCGCTTTTCATCGTCGCTGTGAATATTATCCGAGTGGACCGACAATTCCACTGCAGACAGCCATGCGAACTCCTTGTCCACGTCAAAGGTATCAAGACGCTCTTCAATCCATGTTTTCAGGTGCGAATATTTGCGTTTGTCAATCTCTTCGTCATAAGGCAGAAAACCATTAATCTGACTGCAATTGGCTGCAACAGCATCCAGGATCCGGCTGCGTTCGGCATCCTCGAACCGCTTTACAGACTGGAGAATATCCAGTTCTATGGGAAGAAGAGAATTGGCAAAAGCGGCAAATGTCTGAAGTCTGGATCGCATGGGTTGTGGAGTACACCTGAATTACAGGCGTACTCCGGACGGCAAATCTATGGTTTTTCGGGGTGATTTCAAAGTTGGTCAGAGCGTTATTCCACCATCTACACTGATTGTTGTTCCATTTATATAGGCAGCGTCATCCGATGCGAGAAACACATAGGCGGCCGCTATTTCTTCGGGCGCCCCCAACCTGCCAACTGGCACTTTTTCGCGCATTTTTGTGAGTACCTCTTCTGGCATGGCCGCTACCATCTCGGTAGCGATGAAACCGGGCGCAACAGCATTAACAGTGATGCCTTTTCGGCCCAGTTCACGTGCCCATACCTTGGACATGGCAATGACACCAGCCTTGGTGGCAGCATAGTTTGTCTGTCCGAAATTACCGTAGAGTCCGACCACAGACGAGGCATTGATAATTCTGCCACTTCCTTTGGCTGTCATCACGGGTGCAATGGCCTTTGTACAGTTGAAAACGCCGGTCAGATTTACATCGATTACCTGATCCCATTGTTCGTGTGTCATTTTGAGCAGTGTGGCATCACGGGTAATTCCTGCATTATTGATCAGGATATCTATGGTTCCGAATACAGCCAGGGTATCGGTCACAGCGGCTTCCACTTCCTCCATAACGGATGTATTCACCGCGAAGAAACTGGCGGCACTGCCCAGTTCAGCAACCAGGGCTTCACCCCGCTCCCGGTTCATATCCCATATAGCCACGCGGGCTCCTTCTGCCACAAAGCGAATGGCCGTGGCTCTGCCGATTCCTGCGGAACCTCCTGTGATTACAGCAACTTTATTTTCCAGTTTTTTCATGATCGGAACGATTTGATTTGAGGCTGCAATATTACGCCGTCTGTCAGATCTGTGCAGTCCTGTAGACATGTTTCACGCATAGACCCCGTCTTTCGGTCGTACGTAATTATTGACTCTTATTTAATTGAAAACCAAACAATTAATAATTTTTGTCAACCCATCTTTTTTAATTGAAAAAATGATCTGCAGGTTTTTTCGGGCGTACATTCAGGTTTCCGTTCAACAAGAATCTGCACTTCCATGAGTTATTCAAATGCTACCCTGCTTCTGCTTGTTACCTATGCCGGCGTCATGTTGTACTTTGCCATAAGGGGAGCCCGGCGAACCAAATCAATGGCTGATTACGCCCTGGGCAGCCAGGGGTTTTCACCACTGGTAGTTGGTTTGTCGCTCGCTGCGGGCATCACCAGTGCTGCCACCTTTATCATAAATCCGGGATTTGTTGCCTTGTACGGCTGGAGTGCTTTTCTGGCCATGTCGCTCATCATACCGTTGGCGCTTTACGGTTCGCTGGTAGTACTTACCAAAAGCTTCAGGCAGTATGGCGCTTCCGTCAGGGCACTCACACTGTCTCAATGGATGTCGCTCAGATACAACAGCAAATCATTGGGCGTATGGTTTGCGCTGTTATCATTTTTACTGCTCACCTTCATTGTACTGATATGCGTCGGGCTCACCAAAGTGCTGGCTCCCGCGCTTGGTGTGAGTGAGTTGCCCGTACTGACCGGGCTTGTTATTTTCGTTTTTGGATATATGATGTTTGGTGGCGCCAATACCATGATATATACCAATGCCATACAGGCGGTTCTCATGCTGATAGTAGCCATTATGATGCTCGCTTCCGGCGGGCATTATTTTGATCAGGGTTTGAGTGGTTTCTGGCAAAAACTGGCGGCTGTTGATCCCGCGCTTATCCTCCCGTTCAACAATGGCAGTCCGTTATTTCGCGACTGGTTTGAAGTGATATTCTGCAACCTTATTGTTGGTGTTGCCATCGTATGCCAGCCTCATATTATCACGCGCTCGCTCATGCTGAAACGCGCGGAAGATGTGAACCGTTATCTGTGGATTGCCATCATGGCTGAAACGATTTTCTTTATGGTGCTGTTTACAGGTTTTTATGCAAGGCTTCAATTTCCGGACCTGACAGTAAACGGCAGTGTACTTAAAATGGATGCTATCATACCGGCGTATGTACTCCGGGTATTTCCTGTGGGCGCCGGGCTGCTCGTAATTCTGGGTCTCCTTTCGGCCGGACTTTCCACCCTGGAAGGTCTTGTCCAGTCAGTATCTGCTACCATTACCAATGATCTGCTGGCGCCTTTCATTGAATCAGGGGATCACGATGAGGAACAGCATACCCGATTCGTTACCCGGTTAAACAGGTTCGTCATTGGTGCGATGGCACTGATTACAATTGGGTGGAGTTACTATCAGCTGGAGTATCCCAACCTGAGTGTAGGCATCCTGGCACAAAATGGAGTTTATGCCTATTTCTCGGCAGCTTTCGTGCCTGTTCTGCTGGGTATCTATGGCAAGGATGTACCGCGATCGGCTCCATTTGCAGCCTCTGTTTCAGCAATCGCAGTACACTTCATCGTATATTATGGCGGGCTGACTCCCTATACACAGGGGGCTGTCCGAAATCCGGCTGTTGCCGCTGCACTTGCCATCCTGTCAGCTTCCATCGTCGGTTTGAGTATTTATCTGCTGCGGAAAAAAAGCGTACAAGGACAACTTTGATATGACTTTGTCCACCCTTTGTTTCAACCTGGCAACTTTTTGCAAATCAGTATTTTATTTCAAAATAATGCCAGAAAAAAAACATAGGTCAACCCCCGATTTAATTTTCCAATCCTTCTGCGGCATCTGAAATGCCTGCTACTTTGGACGCTCAAAATTACTTCAGAACTGGTCTCATGCGCAACGCAACAATATTGTCATCAGGGTCTTATGCACCCGAAAGAGTGGTTGAAAACCAGTGGTTCAACGAACAACTGGGAGAGGATGTGGATACCTGGCTTCGGGAGAATGTACAGATTTTCAGACGTCGCTGGTGCGCACCCGATGAGAGTACTGCTGATCTGGTAGTGAAGGCTGCAGGAAATGCACTGGATGCTGCCGGACTCACCCCGTCGGATATTGACCTGCTTATCGTGGCAACCGATACACCCGAGTATGTTTCTCCCTCAACGGCATCGGTCGTACAGGACAGGATGGGCATGATCCATGCGGGTACATTCGATCTGAATACCGCCTGTGCCGGATTCGTGACAGCACTTGACGTTGCCGTCAAGTACATCCGGTCAGACGAACAGTATAACTATATATTGGTTGTTGGTGCTTATGCCATGAGCAAGTACCTGAATCATGACGACAAGAAAACGGTAACCCTGTTCGCAGATGGAGCCGGCGCCGTGGTAGTGGGCGCCAGTCACAACGGAGAGGGCTTCCGAAGCAGTCGTCTGCTCACACAGGGGCAGTATAACAGCTGGATGGGTATTTATGCCGGGGGCGCTCATCAGCCAGTTGACCACGGTGTTATTGACAGACACGAGCACCAGTTGCAGTTTGTACGGAGATTTCCGAAAGAACTGAACCCTGAAATATGGACAGAAATGATTTTAGGTTTGTGTGAAAAAAACAACATCAAACCGGATGATATTGATCATTTTTTCCTCACTCAGATCAATATAAATTCGATCCATGAAACGATGGACAGGCTTCGGCTCCCAAGGGAACGTGCCGCCACCATCATGCACGACTTCGGATACACCGGCTCTGCCTGCATACCCATGGCATTCGACCAGTGGGTACAGGCAGGGAAGGTGAAGAAGGGCGATAAAGTTGTATTCGTAGGTTCCGGTGGCGGGCTCGCCTTTGGAGCCGCATTGTTTGAAATGTAATGATGGAAGTCTGGCAACAGGATTGGGCTGCAAAATGGGCTGTTTACAGTCCCGAAAAGATTGCGATCAGGGAACATGAGCGCGACCGGACGCTCACGTACGGACAACTGAACCGGCTGGCAAACCGGCTTGTTCGTTATCTGAGATCGGAATATCAATTGGTGAAAGGCGACCGGGTGGCAGTTCTCGCCGAGTTTTCCCTGGAGTATATCATTGCTTTTTCCGCCGCACAAAAAGCGGGTATTATACTGGTTCCGCTCAATTACCGGCTCGCAACTGCTGAAATCGAATACCTCATAAAGGATTCGGCACCTGCACTGCTGATTGCCGAGGATAAATTCACAGGTATTTTGCCTGAAGTTTCTGAACCGGTTGTCAGTACAGAATACCTGGAGGAATTGCTTGATCCCGCTTCTCATCTTCCCGAAGACGCACGTGTCGAACTCGCGCAGGTACAGGAAGACGACCCTTTGTTTATACTGTACACTTCCGGTACCACCGGTTTCCCCAAAGGAGCCTTGTATACCCATAAAATGCTGTTCTGGAACAGTATCAATACTGCTGTTTCTCTGGTTGTCAATACAGAAAGCCGTACGATTAATGTGATGCCACCTTTTCACACAGGCGGTTGGAACGTACTCATCACTCCCTTTCTGCACCACGGCGCTTATATCTGTCTGTTGAAGAAATTCGACCCTGGTACCGCACTTGAATTGCTTCAAAGCGAACGCTGTACCATCTTCATGGGTGTGCCCACCATACTCCAGATGATTGCCCGCGATCCGGATTTTGAAAAGGCCCGATTCCCGGATTTGATTTATCTGATTGTGGGTGGTGAGCCCATGCCTATTCCTCTTATTGAGTTATGGCATGCCAAAAAGGTGCCCGTCCGGCAGGGATACGGGATGACAGAAGTGGGTCCTAACCTCACCTCACTTCATCAGAACGACGCTATCAGGAAAAAAGGTTCCATCGGGCGCCCCAATTTCTACGTGCAGATACGGATTGTGGATGAAAAAGGACAGGATCAGCCGCCTGGAGGTGCTCCCGGCGAACTCTGGCTACGCGGCCCGATGGTCATGCCGGGATACTGGAATAATCCTGAGGCCAGTGCTGCCGCATTTTCAGACGACAGACAGTGGTTTCGAACCGGTGATGAACTTTGTCAGGATGAAGAGGGATACCTGTTTGTGGTTGACCGGATCAAAAATATGTACAAGAGCGGAGGAGAAAATGTGTATCCAGCTGAAATTGAACGGGTGCTGATCCAGTTCCCGGGTGTAGCAGAGGTGGCAGTTACGGGTGTTCCCGATGAAAAGTGGGGAGAAGCAGGAAAGGCTTTTGTGGTCATGCAGCAAGGTGTTGCTTTCGACCCTCAGGCCATGACAGATTACTGCCGGCAGAGACTTGCCCGTTTCAAGATTCCGAAATATTTCAAATCCATAGAAAGCCTCCCCAAGACGGACTCAGGTAAAATTAACAGAAATCAACTAAAAAAATCATGAGCACCTCTGCACAGACAATTCCAACCAGCCGACTGAACGTGCATGCCCGTTTCAGCGGTCCCGAAACGGGCATCCCTGTACTTTTTATCCACGGCAATGCCTCATCCTCTATTTTCTGGAAAGAAATTATGGAAATGCTGCCGCCCGGGTTCCGGGGAATTGCACCCGATATGCGCGGCTATGGAGATACCGATGATGTGCTGATTGATGCTACCCGTGGTCTGGGTGATTTCACCGATGACCTGGTCGCCCTGCTCGAGGCACTTCATGTAAACTTATTTCACCTGATCGGACACTCTCTGGGCGGATCCATCGCGATGAATCTGACGGCTGCTGCCAGCGTGCGTGTCAAATCGGTCACATTGATCAATCCAGGTTCTCCCTTTGGTTTCGGAGGTACAAAATCAGTGGACGGACAACCATGCTGGCCAGATTTTGCCGGCTCTGGCGGCGGTATCGTGAATCCCGTTTTTGCCCGTCTGATTGGTGAAAAATACCGTGGTACCGACGATCCACATGCTTCACCCCGTGTGGTGATGAACAGTTTCTACTGGAAGCCGCCTTTTGTACCACACTGGGAAGAGGAACTGCTTGACGGACTACTTAGTGAGAAAATTGGTCCGGACAAGTACCCGGGAGATATGATTGCCTCGCCGAATTACCCGTTCGCAGCTCCCGGAATACTGGGTCCGGTGAACGCCATGTCGCCCAAATATGTACACGATTCGGTGGAAAGATTCGTACAGTGTCCCGCAAAGCCTCCGGTTTTGTGGGTCAGGGGCTCCGATGATCAGATTGTTTCCGATCAATCGTTGTTCTGCCTCGGCACATTGGGCAAACTTGGCTTAATCCCCAATTACCCGGGCGAGGATGTTTACCCGCCACAGCCCATGGTAAGTCAGACCCGACACGTTCTGGATCGTTACACACAAGCAGGCGGACAATACCGTGAGGTGGTGATGGAGGATACCGGCCACAGTCCGTTTATTGAAAAGCCGGGAGAATTCATGGAGTATTTCAGCGCGCACCTGAGCGCGTGATACATATCAAACAGTTTCTCACCAATCAAACTTCAATTCTGTTAACATGAAATTACTGAAATTTTTTCTGATGGGCCTTCTTGTGGCCGGTATTACTTTCCAGTCTTGCAAAGATGAAGAAAGCAAAGGCACCTGCAGTGATGGTATCCAGAATCAGGATGAAACCGGCGTTGATTGCGGCGGTATATGCAATGAATGCCGTGAAGGGATCCAGGGCACCTGGAAATCATACCCGGTAGCACCGATTCTCGCCAACTTTGCCGATTCTATTGTCGCTACATTCAATACTAACAGCACTTACAACATTGATCAGTGGAAAGGTGGTTCCAAAACAGTGCTGACCGGTACTTACGTACAAACTCCATCGGGCGTTGGCAGTATCTATACCATTACGGTAAACCAGACCAGTCCGACAGCAATTACAGCAGAAGGTATCTTTGAAGTAACTGATAATGATACCAAAATGAAGTACGAAATTGTACAGACCACACCTTCTATTGGCGCAGGTGCAGCCACGGCAACGGGTGGTTTCGGCAGTTCCACTTTTGGCGGAGTTCCG
>JBDLWO010000215.1:0-7317 GCA_039804245.1 Bacteroidota bacterium | reverse complement strand
CGGGAGCTGTGAAATCCTGCAGCTGGGCCGTGAACGCATTGGAAGCACGGCTCTTGGCCATGAACTTGAAAAAAGTACGCGCACAGGGATCGGCATTGACGTCAATAGCCAGCGGATCAATACCCAGCTGGGTAATATTGAGCGCTACCTCGGAGAACTGCTGAGAGGCATAAGTGGTTCCGTTAACCCCCTCAAACGTGGCACCCCAAGGCGGCGCTGTTGTAGTAGCTGATACCAGAATACCCGCCGCATCGAAAGGACCGCCGCCCTTGGGGAAGATCTGCGCATATCCGTAAAGCGATCCATTCGAAGCACCGTCAAAGTTGGGGCCGAAATCTACAGAACGGCCTACCGGCGGGCTGGTACGATACTGGTTGTACAGAGCCCTGCTCATCCAGATACGCACGTCGAAAGTTTGTACGCCCGAAGAGCCGAGCTCGATAGCAAAGATCAGATCGCCCGCCCGGGTAAACTTGCCCAGTGCATCGAAAAGAAAGGCCGTATGTCCCTCTTCCGTGGCGCCACCGTCACTGAATGCAGGCGATGGCGTAGCCGAGTAGGTAACCGGCTTCTGGAAAAACTCAAAGTCCACGTAACGGGCGCCCGTGTTGGAGTTGAGGGTCAGACCCGTGTAGAGGTACATCGGGTCAGTCACATTCGTGCCGTTGCGGCGCAGGTGCGCGAAGCAGTCGAGAATATCGTTTTTGTTGGCCACGTTACCGGTACCGGGGTGCCACCAGCTGGGTGGCTCACCGTTTTTACTGGCGATGGCGTACATGGTCGCATCCGAAAAGTTGCCGGCGCTATTGGTTCCGCCGAAGTGATCGCGCAGGAAAACACCGTCGAGCATCAGCCTGCTGTTGGCTGTTCCGTAGTACGAATAGGGGGTTCTCCGGATGAAAGTACTGTTGATGTTGGCAGCAACATTGTAAAACGCATACAACGCAGCAGCTCCGGTTGTATCAATCACACCAATACCGGAACCCGTATAACCAGGCAGACGAAACCAGTCATCAGTACCGCCCGGCGTGCCGCTCGTGGCCTGCAGTCGGTTTGCACTGACGTCAGCATCTATACCGAAATTGGCCTTGATACCGCCAAAGGGGATGGCCTGACCAAAAATTTGCGCAGTAAAAAAAAGTGTCAGCACCACAGCCGTGTATAACGGCCTGCCGGGACAAGGGTGTTTCATGAACATTCCTCTGAGATTGATATTTTCTGAAATAACGCTGTTGGAAACGGGCAGGAATAGCCCCCCCAGCCTGTTCAAGGCGAAAAAACTTTTCATGGGCAAGTATTATGAGCCTGAGGATTATCAGGAGACTCCTCCTGCTGAATTTGTCGAAAGACTGAAAGAAAACTACGGATGAACAGACACAATTGTCAACTGGATTCACCCGACAGGAAACAGCCAATACTCCGAAATTTATACTCTCGAATAAAGGGCACAACAGGCTGCAAAATTAAAAATACATAAGTTGGCCAACTTTTGAATAATACCCAAATACATTTCTTTTTTACCCTCATTTATAGCCCTGCCATCTGCTTGGCATATTACACTGCCGATTTCATTTCTCTTTATTACAGAAAGTACTCCAAGAATACTATATTTGCGTCAGTTGTTGTTTTTAATCCTATCCGCAATGCATATCAAAGCACCAACACCTACTATGCTCATGGTCAGGATGCTCACCCTGTGGTTGTTGCTCTGCATTTGCACCGGTGTAACGGGGCAGGGTAACCGGACGATTTCCAGCATCACCACCAGCGATGGATTGTCGCAGGGGTTTGTTTCCTCTGTATTCCAGGATAGCAGGGGGTTCATCTGGATAGGGACGCTGTACGGACTCAACCGTTACGACGGATGTGAAATTCGCTCCTATACCCCCGAAGTAGAAACAACCTGGGCGCTGAAATCTGATGCAATCTACGCTATATGCGAAGGTCGCAACGGAATTCTTTGGTTGGCCACCGACAAGGGGCTTGTAGCCTTCGACCCTTACTCCGAACGTTTTGCTCACCTCGACGGTAAAATTGGCAATGTCCCCCGGGGAAGTATCATGCAGTTGTTTATAAGACAAAATGGCGCGATTGTTACCCGTGTCGAAGGCCGGAACAACCTTTTCGAAATTTCGCCTCCCGACAACCTGATCAGGATGATACGCGCCGGCAAAATCGAATACGGATCCTTCAGCTCCAGAAGTCTACTGTTCAGCAGTGAAATAATTCAGCCCATTCAAAGTTTCAGGCTTTCAAACGACTCCACGATTATAGCATTCGATGCCAATATGTCGTTATGCATAGCCAACCTGAAAACGATGCAATGCAAGCCTGCCGCTCCGGGTGATTTCAATTTCAGGCAAATCGGAAACTACGGCCTCATCCATTGTACCGACGGAAATGGCTATGTGTTTCACCTTTCAACGGTCAATAGTCAGTATCTGAACCTTCAATTTATGCAGGCCTTCTCAAAGGCAGGTGACAAACTCTGCCTGATCCGGTGGGGAGATCCAGATATTATTGAGATGAATATTCTTCCCGGACACAATGAAATACCTGGTGCTGGCAACCTGGCCTTTATCCGACAATTCAAGGCGCTGATTACCCTCGACAATGCCTGCTCCGGCCCTGTTATATCCGACAAGTCGGGAGATCTCTGGGCTGGAACCAACGGCTACGGTGTGCGAATTGCAAAAAACAAAAAAGAAGGAATCAGTCATTTCGCTCCAAAGATCAGTTTTTCCAACTTCGTATGCCTGCACGATGACAAGATCTGGCCCGGCCACTTCAACCAGCATATCGTTTACAATACCGAAACAGATCGGATGGAAAGGGCTCCCTGGAAAGCAACGCTGCCGGAAAGTGTCTTTGTAAACAGCCTGTTTGTGGACAAATCCGGTAACTGGTGGGCACTGACAACGGTATCCGACGAGTGGAAACTGCAGAAATATACCGCAGAAACAGGGAAATGGTCGGTAATCCCGGTAAATGCCGGCAATATAAACGGTAACAGAACCGTCCTTACAGGCGATAAGCAGGGCAACATCTGGTTCGTGGCCGGTGACGCCCGAATAATCAGGGTAAACCCAGTCAATAATCATATAGAAGAGTGGGATGTCTCCACGCTCTTCCCCGCTGAAGAAATTCCCCGCTTCCAAAGCTACTGCTCCGCTGAAGACAGGCAGAATACGCTCTGGATAGGCGTATCATGCGGCCTGATTCGTATTGATAATCTTTCAGGCACACCAGATTTCAGAGTTTATCACAATTTCACCCCCCAGGGCATACTCTTTGCCAGTAATCACCTGCTCAGCGTTTACCCCGACAGGGCCGAAGATAACATTGTATGGATTGGAACAAAAGGCGGTGGGCTCTGTAAATTTGACAAAAACACAGCTGAAACAGAAATCTTTACCACGCATAACGGCCTCAATGATAACGTAATTTATGGTATTCTGCCTGATTCAACCGGTAAACTGTGGCTTAGTACCAACAGAGGTATCTCCTGTTATGATCTCGCTGCCAGACGATTTTTTAACCCCTTTGCAGAATATTCCCCGCTTAATATCGAATTCAATACAGGCGGCTATCGTCAACTGACATCAGGTAAACTCGCATTCGGCAGTGTTAACGGCCTGTTCATTATTGACCCGGCGAAAGCACTGGACAGTACAATATCGGTGAAGATCGCCATTACAGGGATCCGGATACGGGGTACCGGTTTCAATACACCCGAAAATGCTTCGTTCGTCACTGTCAATGAGGACAATGAATTCCAGATTGTAATTCCGTTCAGTCAAAATAATATTTCCGTCTCGTTCGTCGCCCTCCCGGAAAATTCCGAAAAATCTGTCCGATACAGATACCGAATCCCGACAATAAGCAACGATTGGATAGAAACAGGTAGCGAAAGAACTATTAATCTGGCAGGTATGACATACGGAAGCTATCAGATCGAATTTCAGGCTGCTCCTCAAAATGCCGACTGGTCGCAATCCACTCGCGTTTACCTGCAAATCGAGGCCCCATGGTACGCGAGCAATATCGCCTGGCTTGCCTACGCAGCACTGATTTTCGCAACCGTTCGTCTGTACACCCGACGCAATAAAAAACGGCTGGAACTGAAACATGCTGTCGAACTGGGCAAACTGGAGCTCGACAGAATGAAAACAACGGATGAGTTCAAGGCACGATTCTATTCCTATATCACGCATGAATTCAAAACGCCTCTGACAATTTTGCTCAACCTTGCCAGCAGAATCGGTACCGGTAATTCTGCCCGACAGCTTTCTTCTGTAAAATCAGGTATTATCCAACAAGCAGAAAATATGCTGGAATTGGTTAATCAGGTCATGGATGTAAGCCGGTTTAACGATAAAAACCCCGAACTCCACTGGCGTCAGGGCGATATAGGAACCTATGTAAATCTCTGGGTCGAGTCTTTCAGACCACTGGCCGAGTTCAAACAGATTTCACTCGAATACTCAACTGATGCCGCAGGGCTGATTATGGACTTCGACCCCATACGCCTGAAATACATTATCAATAATCTGCTGAGTAACGCACTTCGACACACACCCCAGAGCGGATCCATCAAAGTGGCTCTCGACCGCTGCAACGATGCAAGAATATGCCTGAAGGTGTCAGATAACGGAGAGGGTATCTCTTCCGAAGATCTGCCGCTCATATTTAACCGGAATTTCAGGGGTAAATCCAAAAGCCGGGGCGATGGACACTTCGGACTGGGACTGGCTTTCGTCAGAGATCTGGTATTACTTTTCAACGGTGAAGTCAAGGCTGAAAGTCAACCGGGTATCATTACCAAATTTACCATCTACCTGCCAATCACTAACAAAGCGCCGTTGCTCGAAGCCGAACATAAGCAACCGGATGATATAACGCCTGACCCCGAAAATCAGTGGCCGGAAACCGGCAAACTTCCACTCCTGCTGATCGCAGATGACAATCAGGTTATTCTTTCCTATCTGCAGTCGTTCCTGTCCAGATACTTTCAGGTTCTCGTGGCGCCCGATGGTAAAATCGCCCTGGAAATGGCGCTCGAACACCTGCCCGATATTGTCCTTACTGACCTCGTAATGCCGGAAATAGATGGTCTGCAACTGACCGATTTTTTGAAAGCAAACGAACTTACCTGCCATATTCCGGTAGTTATGCTCAGTGCCCGATCAGAAGTGGAAGACAGAATTCAGGGACATCAACACGGCATCGACAGTTTTGTCCCCAAACCTTTTCATGAGCAGGAACTTGTCCTGATACTCCAGAATATGCTGCTCCTGCAACAGCGATGGCGCGAAAGATTCCAGCACAAGGCACAACCGGACAAGGCTGTGGAGGAGGTATTATTTACGTATGAGCAGGATTATTTCAGTAATGATCCTCTTATGAAGCGTATGTATGACGCCTTCGCCAAATACTACACGGACGAAGAGCTTGACCTGGACCAACTCTGTCATATTCTGCATATAAGCCGATCTCAGCTCCAGAGGAAAACCACAGCAATCGCATCAGGCTCTCCAATGGAACTCCTGCGCGAATTCAGGCTGCAAAGAGCTCATCAGTTGTTCCTCAGTGACCCGCATATTCAGGTTAAAGAAGTGTGCACTATGGTTGGCTTCAAAAACCCCGCACACTTCTCTACCCTCTTCACCAAAAGATTTGGTGTTTCCCCCAGTGAGTTGCGAAAGCAAATGGAGGTATAGTGTTACTCTGACACAACCTTCTTCACCAGCATACCTCTGTCGGTAGCTACATAAAGTGTGTAAACTCCCGGCGCCAACCCCTCCAGATTCAGGGTCACCATCTCTGCAGGCACCGATTCAATACTTTTTACCTGACGACCCAGCGTGTCTCGCACGTCCACGCGATGTATAAGGGCTCCCGTTTCTGTTTCAATCGTCAACACACCTGTGACAGGCGACGGGAATACGTTCAGTCCGGCAGTTTCGGGCGTCCTGACTGCTGTACTCACTTCGCTGAAATCGGTCAGCTCCATACAAAACAGATCGCCATTCCATTGTCCCGACGTGATCCCGCCTGTTTTCAGCCAGGTGATCCCGCCCTTCGCCGGATCGAAGAACCAGCCCTTCTCCATAGCATTAAGGGCAGAGAGACCCGACGCCTGGGGCAGCTCTTCTGTCTGTACCCCATACTGCAGTCGCACTTTGCCGGGCTTGTAACCGAAATGTACAGCTGCCTTGTACTGACGGGTGGCAAGCTGTCCGGCGAAACTGCCGCCCTGCGGCTGCCCCGCACATACGGTAACCGGTTCGGCATACCCGTCCTCGGGGGCCGATACGCTGATGCGCATTGTCTGGAATGCGCCCTGCCGGTATGCTTTGGAATATCCGTCGTCTTCATACAGCTCGAATGCAGTTTCGCCATGCGGCCAGGCATGTATAATCAGGGTATCAAGAGGTTTCTGTCCATCGTACTGCATAAGCGGATACTCGGGCACGATAGCGCCCGCCCGTACGAACACAGGCACTTTACTCAGCGGCGCACTGAAGTTGTTGAGCCAAACCGGCCCTTCAAAGGCTGTCCCGTCGTACCAGTCGTACCACTTGCCCGCCGGCAGGTAGATACTGTCGCGCTTGAGCGGACCTGCCAGTACGGGCGCTACCAGCAACCACTCTCCCGACATGAACTGGTATTGTGTCTTTGGTCCCTGACATACCGGATCATCGGGAAACTCCAGTACCATACCCCGGGCCACCGGCGAACCATTCAGGTTGGCCTCCCTGCAATAGGAATACAGATAAGGACGCAACCGCATCTTGCGCTCCAGCGACAGGCGGTTGGCAATCGTATAGTTGCCGCCATGTACCCACGGCTGCTTGCCCAAAGATGCCCAGCCGGATATGGTCATCATGGCCGGCGTAAAGCACTTCCACTGCAGATCGCGGGTATAACTCAGCGCCGAGCCACCGAAAATACCGTCTATATCGCCGGTTGAACAGTTGAATCCCGACAAGCCTGCCCCAATAACGGTCGGAATGTGCATCTTCAGGTTGTTGAAGTTGCCCGACTGGTCACCCGACCACACGGTGGCAAATTTCTGTGTACCGGCCCAGCCCGCCACTGTCCAGATATACCCGCGGCGATCGCTGTTCTGCTCAATGCCGTTCCAGGCGTTCAGGCCCGACTGGAACGCCGAGCGGTAACCCGGCCCCACCAGTGCCACATCAAGTTTATAAACGCCTACTCCTGCCTGCCCCACCTCAAAAGGGGCGCTGGAGGTGCCGTCCTCTGTCCACAGTCCCAGTCGGAATCCGATGGACTGCAGGGAATCTCTCACTG
>JBDLWO010000214.1:0-3674 GCA_039804245.1 Bacteroidota bacterium | reverse complement strand
ACCCTGCGCAGGCTGGTTCATCGGTTCAGCATTTTTCCCAGACGAATGGTTGCGACAGTGTCGTTATCCGGTCGGTAGTACTCAATCCTTCCAATACAGTTCTGCTTTACGACAAGAGCTGCAATCCGAACAATGTCGGCGTTTTTACCCAGAACCTGACCAACCAGTATGGCTGCGACAGTACAGTGATTACCACAATCACATTCTCTCTTTCGGACACTACCTACATCAACAGGAAATCCTGCGATCCGTCGGCAGTTGGTGTTTTCTACAATCCGCTCACTACAACGGATGGTTGCGACAGTCTGATTATCACCACGGTTACACTTTCTCCTTCAAGTGCGACGGCCCTTTCCGGGTCGAGTTGCAATCCTTCGGAAGTGGGTGTGTTCACCAATATTTTGTCCAACCAGTACGGTTGCGACAGTACGGTAACCACTACGATAACATTCAATCCTCTACCGGTTACGTATCTGACGGGTTCGTCGTGCAACACGTCGCAGGTGGGCGTGTTTACCAATATTTACAACACCGCTGCAGGCTGCGACAGCACCGTGGTAACCACCATCACGTTTGATCCGCTGGATAAAACATATCTGACGGCCACTACCTGCAATCCTGCCCAGGTGGGTGTTTTCACCAATACGCTGACAACGGCGGGCGGTTGCGACAGTACCATCATAACAACAGTGACGCTCCTTCCAAGCAGTACAACCAATTTGTCGTCCACCACTTGCAATCCGGCACAGGCGGGAGTTTTCACGCAGGTTTTGACCAACCGGTTTGGCTGCGACAGCACGGTTATCACCACCGTTAACCTGCTGCCAACCAGCCAGAAATCGATACAAACCTACACCTGCGATCCTGCGCTGGCAGGTGTGTTTACCTATCAGCTCGTCAATCAGTACGGTTGTGACAGTATCGTTACTGAAACACGGACATTGCGCCCTTCAAGTGCCACTACGGTAAATCTGACTACCTGCAATCCGGCGCAGGTGGGTATGACCACCCAGGTGCTGCCCAACCAATATGGCTGCGACAGTACCATCACAACGATCACGACCCTCAGGCCGCCTGATGCCTGCTCCGTTTCTGCCGTTCTGCTCGGCTCCACTATTCCATGCGGGCAAAGCACCGGAACGCTGACGCTGACACCGACAGTCGGTACTGCACCATTCAGCTATACAGTGTTGAAAAATGGCTCACCGGTGAATTCGGGCTCTGTTCAGGCGCTTTACACGCCGGCTGTTGTCAGCGGACTTTCGCCGGGTTCCTATACTGTCAATATCACCTCTCCCAACGGGTATAATTACTCGGTACAGGCAGTAATAAACCAGCTTCTGCCTCCTGATGCGGGTGCTGTGGTGAATTCCAGTTATTCGGGCTACAGCGTCAGTTGCGATGGAGCTTCGGACGGCGTTGCGCTGGGATCGGCTTCGGGTGGGCAGGCTCCCTACCAATATGCCTGGTCGAGCGGCGCCACCACTCAGCAGGCTACAGGCCTGAGTGCCGGAACATATACCGTGACAGTTACGGGCAGCAACGGTTGTACGGACACTTCAACGGTAACACTTTCGTCGGCCGCGCCCATGAGTATTTCGTTTGTTGTGAACAATCTGAACTGTTTCGGACAGAACAGTGGCGCTGTAAAAGTGAACGTAACCGGCGGAGCTCCTCCCTATACCTACAGGTTGAATGACGGGCCGGAGCAAACGACCAATCTGTTCTCCAACCTGATGGCGGGTACATTCTCTGCTACCGTTTATGATGCCAACCGGTGTGAAAAGACAGAAGTTATAGTGGTCAACGCAGCAGTTCAGGTGGATGTGAATCTCGGCGACGACCTGACGATCAGCCAGGGCGACGAGGCTGCTGTCCGGGCAATTCTCAACATGCCCATTGACAGCATAGAGAAGATCACCTGGACGCCGCCCTTCGACAGTTCGGATTGCCCCCAATGTCCGGATCAGATCGTCCGGCCATTCATTTCGACGGTATATTCCATAGAGGTTCAGGCACTTAACGGATGCAAGGACCGGGATGATGTGGCTGTTCGGGTAGATCGTCGGAGGCAGATTTACGTGGCCAACGTATTTTCTCCCAACGAAGATGGCGATAACGACATACTCGGCGTTTTTGCAAAGCCGGGTTCTGTAACAAACATCCTGTATTTCAGGGTATATGACCGCTGGGGCAATGAGGTGTATGAACTTCAGAACTTCCTGCCCAATAACCCCAATATTGGCTGGGATGGTACATTTAACGGAGATCCCATGAATCCGGAGGTGTTTGTCTGGACGGCGGAGATCGAGTTTATTGACGGAGAGCGCACTGTTTACAAGGGAGATGTGACTATCGTCCGGTAAAAGGAATCTTGTCCTGAAATAAAGTTCTGTTTTATGGTTAAATAATCCGCGTGCATGGAACTATCTTTGCTCCGGAGTTTAAAACCACTCAAACGATGATCAAGATACTTGCAAATGATGGCATACATCCCGATGGCAGACTTCTCCTCGAGGAGGCGAACTATCTGGTGGATGAAAATAAAATTGCACAGGAGGACCTTGTTTCGCGGATTGCGGAATACGATGTGCTCATTGTTCGCAGCGCTACAAAAGTAACCAGGGCTGTGATTGACGCGGGCAAAAACCTGAAGGTCATTGCCCGTGGAGGCGTTGGCCTCGACAATATTGACGTAGAGTACGCCCAAAGCAAGGGAATACAGGTGTTCAATACACCGCGCGCATCATCGAGGGCGGTAGCCGAGCTGGCGATGGCCCACCTCTTCAGTTTGTCGCGTATGCTGCAGCGCAGCAACCGGGAGCTGGCTGCCGGGGGTGATTTCAAGAAACTGAAAAAGGCTTACGAGACCGGTTTTCAGATCAAGGGCAAAACGCTCGGTATCATCGGTTTCGGCCGTATCGGACAGGAGGTGGCCCAGATTGCGCTTGGCGCCGGAATGCGTGTGCGCGCGCACGACCCGTTCGTAGCCGAGGCGGAAGTTGGTATCAGCCTGGCCGATTTTCAGGATATCAAGACCTGTGTAAAAATCCGGACTGAAGCTTTCGACAGGATTATCCGGGAATCAGATTTCATCACGATTCATATTCCGGGAGTAGGAACACCCCTTTTCGGAGCCGCCGAATTTGAGAAAATGAAGCAGGGTGTTTTCCTGATCAACACAGCCCGCGGAGGTGTTATTGATGAAGAGGCGCTGCTTGCTGCTCTGTCGGGCGGCAAGGTTGCCGGCGCCGGACTCGATGTGTTTGAACAGGAGCCCACACCGAAAGAGGCTCTGCTGAAACACCCCCTCGTTTCCTGTACGCCGCATATCGGGGCCAGTACCGTGGAGGCACAGTCCTATATTGGTATGGAACTCGCCGACAAAATCATTGCCTTTTTTGGCGACGACAAGTAAATATCACAGGATACAGTCCCTGAACACGCCCTTAAAAGTTCGCTTATGAACCTTCGGCAGCTCAAGATCAGCATTGTCATTCCGTGCAAGAATGAATCAGATTATATTGCGGAAACACTGGCCCAGTTTGAGCCTTTAATGGAGCGGTACAATCTGGAAATTATAGTTTCTGATGCCAACAGCGCTGACGGTACCGACGGTATTGTCAGCGCTGTTTCGGGCAAATTTCCGGGTCGCGTTGTGCTTGCACAGAAGC
>JBDLWO010000213.1:0-4662 GCA_039804245.1 Bacteroidota bacterium | reverse complement strand
TGGTTTTGGGGTAAAATTAGCATTTTTGTTTAAATGTATAAAAATACCGTCAGTCATTGTGTTCTTTGCGGCTACTTTTCGCACAGTACCTGTCAAACTGGCCGGATCATAATATGAATATGGGGAGTCAGTCGGACGATTGAATTAATTACTCATAAAATCAGCATTTATTCATGCGTTTTCCCGAACCAATTTCTGTCCAGACGCTGGCGGCCAGATATCAGGCCAGGATTATCGGCGACTCTTCGCTGATGGCTACCGGAATTAATGAAATTCACAAGGTACAGCCAGGAGATATAGCCTTTTCAGATGTACGAAAGTATTTTGAAAAGACGCTTAAAAGTGCAGCTACCGTAATTTTGCTCAATGAAGAAACGGAGTGCCCGCCAGGGAAAGTGATTCTGGTGGTGGAAAATCCGTTCAGGGTGTATGACGATATTGTTCGTTCTTACAGGCCTTTCCGACCTGTCAGAGCAGAACTTTCTCCTGATAACGATATTCATCCGTCGGTTATTATCGAGCCAGGCGTAGTTATTGCCCATGACGTACAAATAGGAGCCAACAGTTATATCTGCACCAATGCGGTCATTGGGCCTCACACTATTATTGGCGAACACGTTACAGTAGGCCCGGGCGCTCTGATCGGTCCCGATGCTTTTTATTTCAAGAAAATGCCGGATGGCGAAATGATCAAATGGCGGTCGGGCGGCCGTGTAATTCTGGAGGATCATGTGGATATTGGCGCAGGTTGCACCATCTCCAGGGGAGTGAGCGGTGATACGATCATCGGCCGCGGCAGTAAACTCGACTGTCAGGTACACATCGGACACGGAGTAGTGGTGGGCAAGAACTGTCTTTTTGCAGCACAGGTGGGCATAGGAGGCAAAACTATCATAGGGGATCAGGTGGTTTTGTACGGTCAGGTTGGTGTTGCCCAGGCAATTGAAATAGGAAGTGGTGCTATTGTGCTGGCCAAAAGCGGTGTTTCAAAATCGCTGGAGGGCGGAAAAACCTACTTCGGAATACCGGCAGATGAGGTGCGGGAGAAATATCGCGAACTGGCATCTCTTCGTTTACTGCCCGATTTACTGAAAAAACGGGACACGGATTAAAATCCTGAACAAGCTCTCTAATATACTTTTGTACCTCTGCGAAGCCAGATACCCCAGGCTTTACTGAATGCGTGTACCTCTTCGGTTGGCATACCGTTACGCACAACCGGATGGCCTTCGTTCACCCACTCAAATATTCCGCCGTACAGGTTACTGACACGTGTGAAACCGTTTTCTGTCATTTTCGCGGCAATTTTCTCGCTTCTGTAGCCAACCGAGCAGTAAACTATAACGGGTGTGTCTTTCGGGAGGTGTGCTACTGACTTGAGATCAAAGTGATCATAGCCGACATGGAGAGCTCCCTCTATATGGCTCACCTCGTACTCGCACAATTCACGCGCATCCAGGAAAATGGCATTTTTTACACGTACTGCTTCCGGGATTTCAATTTCAGGGACAGTGTGTTTCAGCAGCCCGCCGAGCATAATCCTGTATGCCCTGCTTCCTGACTGACCAAAATAAAGCAGACAGAAAACAACGAGGGATACTGCGAGTAAAATCAGCAGGATACGTAGCATGAATAATTGCGTGAACGGTGGGGGAGTGGCCGCACCCGGCGCGACAAACAGTAATTATTGCCGCGCCAGGCGCCTTGAACCGAAGATATAGGCGGGGGCCATCGAAGGGATAATGGATTTCAAAAAATTCCTGCTACCTTGGCGGCAGCAGGAAAATCAAAACATACTATGAGAAAACTGGGACAAATGTAAGATAGCCCCGGAATACCCTGCAAGTCACAATTACGGAACGGCTGAAAAAGTACAGGAAGCGGAGCTTTTCTTCAGCCTCTGATGAACGACAGCCTGGCGGCCTGGTATCTCGGGTGTGAAACGTGCTGACGAATATGCTGTATGGTTTCCCTCGGACCCACATCCAGCGCCATATTTACCAGCCAGTCGGGCAGGTTTCCTCCCGGATTGGAGTAAACGTAATACTCTACGTAAAGCCACCCTCCTGAACCGGGATAGATGGTCCAGACTGTTCTGGCGTCTTTGATCCTGACCGCATCCGGTCGCTCGGGAGCCATGGAGGGTACGGCTGTACTGCTCGCTGTTACTTTCCCGGATACCGGATCCTGCTGTACCTTGTTGTGCATGACTATGTCCCGGTCATCAAGCGGCCACGGGAAATCGAAACGGGACCGATAAACAGATTCCGTCTCGGAGTGTTTGCTGATGAATTCGGCTTCCGTGATCTTGTAACCCCAATGCGGATAGCTTTCCACATCAGACAACAGCGATACCAGCCCCGCCATGGATGACTGTATGGAGGTTATCAGCTTCAGTTCATAAACATCGGAGGTTTTCCGGTAGTAAACCTTGATGCCGTTTTTTTCATTTTTAAATATCCAGCTGTCGTTGTTTTGGGAATAAACAACCGTGGGGATAATTAAAATAGCAAACAGCAAGAGGCGAAAGCAGTTTTTTGTCATTTTTTTTGTCATGTGGGCGCCCGGGAAGTGACTAAAGCATCTAACGTAGTCAGTCTCTCTTTTGTTTTGACTTTTGCAATATTTGATGTCTGACCCACTCCATCGCTTTGACTGTGGCACCTTCACTCTCCCTCAGGTATGCAAGTACTGCCTCTGAAGCGGTGTCTTTCTGCGGCTTCCGGACGAGCAACCCGAGTGCGTTCTCAAATCCGGTGCTGTCACTGATGGAAATGGCGCCCCCACGGGCTACAAACTGAACGGCTTCCTCAAATTTGCTGTATTCAGGACCGAATATAAGCGGCAGGCCATAAGCTGCCGGCTCCAGTGTATTGTGTATGGACTTCCCGAAACCACCTCCAATATATGCCAGATGCCCATATCTGTACAAGGTATTCAGCATACCTGTATTGTCTATAACAAGGGTTCGATACCCGGAATGAAGCCCGGGTTCGTACCGGGAATACCTGATTGCACCGGGCGCTTCCCTGAGCAGTCTGGTGATATTCTTTTCAGAAGGATCATGCGGGGCAACAATTATTCTGATGTGCTGGAAACATTCTTTTTTCAATACGGACAGAAACACGCTTTCATCTGCTTCCCAGGAGCTGCCTGCAATAAATACAGGGTAGCTGTTTTCAGCAAATGCGGCTGCTTTGGCATTCGGCGCAGCACTGGCGGCCAGGGTGAGTACCCGGTCAACACGGGTATCGCCGGCAATTACAGCACTTTCGTATGCCGCTTGCTTCAACAGGTCGGCTGATTGACGGTTTTGTACGTGTATTTCATCAAAAAAAGAGAGCATTCGACGCCATAATGCACCATACCAGTGAAAAAATGGTTGTTCCTTTCTGAATAGTGCGGAGACAAGCAGGGTGGGAATCCGTCTGCCCGAGAGCTCCGAAAGGTAATTGAACCAGAAATCGTATTTGACAAAAATGGCCATGTCCGGCCGGATCAGATCCAGAAAAAATCTGGCATTGCCGGGTGTGTCAACCGGGAGGTAAACTACACTGTCGGCCCCGGGATAGTTTTTTCTGATCTCAAAACCGGAAGGGGAAAAAAAGGACAGTACTATTCGCCAGTCGGGGTACTCACTCCTGAAACGCTCAAGTACCGGACGCCCCTGCTCAAATTCGCCGAGTGATGATACATGCATCCAGAGGGTTCCCGCTGCGTTCTCTGGTTGTTTATACCTGTTCTTCCAGTTCCGACGGCCTTCCACCCATTGTCCCGCCTTGATGCTGAACGGAGTACTCATCAGTACCAGTGCGGAAAAGAGCCTGACCGACAAATTATACAGTATCTTAGAAATGCTGAAAACAAGTCCTGTTGAATGCATGGTGATGTTCGAATGCTGCCGCAAAATAACGGATAAACTGTCAGAGGAACGGATAGTTGAACAAGTAAGCCGATTATTTGTAGTACTGTAAACTGAAGTGTAATGTCTGTTACTGTTTTCTGGTTTCGTCGCGATTTGAGGCTGCACGATAATGCAGCACTTTACCATGCTCTCAGGAGCGGAAGCCCGGTGTTGCCCCTGTTCATTTTCGATTCCAATATTCTCGATGACCTGACAGATCGTAGTGATCCGAGAGTGGGGTTCATACACCATTCGCTGTCGGAAATTCGGGAATTTCTGCTGAAACACGGATCGGATATGCTGGTTCTGAAGGGTAAACCTGAAGATGTCTGGACCGACATTCTCTCGCGTTTTGATGTGAAGGCAGTTTTCACAAACCGCGATTATGAACCCTATGCCAACGACAGGGATCGTACCGTGACCGGGTTGCTTCAACGGCGAAATATACCGCTCCATACAGCGAAAGATCACGTTGTTTTTGAGTTCAACGAGGTGCTGAAGTCTGACGGAACACCCTACACGGTATTCACTCCCTACAAAAAAAGGTGGCTGGAGAAACTGAACAGCCGGATCAGCCGACAGCCCGATGAAAATGGCCTGAATCAGCCGGTATCTTATTTCCTGAAATCATACCCGACTGAAAAATATTTCTCAAACTTCATCCGCAAAAGCAGCCTGACTGCCGAACAGGCTTCCCTGACAGGCGGCTTTCCTTCACTTGAAACATTGGGCTTTACTCCATCCGATATGGCTGTTCC
>JBDLWO010000212.1:0-3898 GCA_039804245.1 Bacteroidota bacterium | reverse complement strand
CGCAACCGGGCACAGAATGCCGCGCGACACAACTGGTATTCGGAGCTGGCTTTATCATACCCAACGCTTCAGCCATTGATCATGAGGACAACCTGGTCATGATGATCAAAGCCGATTACACACCGGAAATTCGTTTTTTTTCTGGTCGCGGCGATACACTGGGCGCCAGTTATCCGCTTAGCTTCAACCGTTACCGGCACCTTCTGGTAAAAATCAATCCACAGGGGGTACCGCAATGGATGACCTATGTGGAGCATGAGTCGGTTTTCGCAGATGTAACAGATGTAAAGGCCGATTCCGATGGAAATATATATGCGGCTTATTACCACAGTGATGCTTTCAGCAACGTGGATATTTATTCAACGGATGGCAGGCGTCACCCGCTTGTACCCGGAGGCAGTGAACTTTCTGCAGCGATTGTGTTGCTGAAGTATGACAAGTATGGCCGGCTGATATGGAATACGACCATGCCTGACTGGTATGCTACCGATAACATTGATATTGAACTCGACAGCCAGGGAAATATTCTGCTGATGGGTGCGATTGGCATTTCAAAACTTAACCAGAACGGGCAAATACTGTGGACTGTTCCGTGGGATTTGAACACCCGTGGATTTGCGGATATCGTAACAGGTGCCGGTGGAGAAATATACAGTGTTGATAATTATCATCTTACTGTCAGGAAAATCACTCCGGAGGGCGTCATGTCGGTCCTTTTCGGTCCAGCCACCTACTTTGACGATCCCGGATTGAGTGACGGGATAACAGCTGATGCCATTCGACTGGATGAGGAAGGTAATATATATGTGTGTGGAAATTTTTACGGAGGGGTTATTATCAATGGTGTGTGGTACAGCGATCCGCTTTTTAACGACGACGAGCCTGATCCATTTGTGATGAAACTGAAAAGTGACGGCACGCCGGACTGGTTCAACAGGCTGGTATTTGAAGGAAGTCAGCCCAAAGGAAAGGGATTTGATGTCAGGGGCGGTAAAATTGGCTATTATTCCTATTGCAGTGCCGGCACCTCGATTACAGCGGCCGGTCAATCGCCGGTTTCACTGAGTGGTCCCGGTCATTTTCTCTGGACTCTTGATACGGATGGCGACAATGAAAATGTTCAGATCATTCATCAGCACCAGCAACAGCCCTGCGAGACCCTGATACCGTACGATGTATTTCATTTTCATCCGAACACAGGGGATATCAGCATGCTGTATGATATTCACGAGTCAGAGCAGTGGGGGGATCAGGTTTATTATCCCCTTGATTTTGAGTTTCCGGGTTGTAATCAGCTTTTGACAAGAGGCGGAAGCGACTGTTTTTCCATACCGGAAGTTTCTGTTACCGGCCCCGCAGAGGAGTCTTTGAAAATCATACCCAATCCGGCGTCAGGTATTGTCTTCATGGATTTGGAGGCATCACCTGAATATCTGGAAATTGCCAACCAGTCAGGGGTGGTATTATACAACCTCCGAAATCCCGGAAAACACTTCGATACAAGCCGTCTGGCTAACGGATTTTATACCGTGAAAGCTGTGCTCGATGGAAAATGGTACGTCGCCAGGCTGATTGTGATTCATTGAACGGGCCCCAAAAAAATTGCCGGAGTCATAAAATCTGACTCCGGCAATTCCAAAGATGTAGTCAATACAGTGATCAGACGATGTAAGACTTCTCCTTGATACTTGGAGAAATCAGCATAAACAACACTGCAGTAGCTGCACAGATACCGGTGAACAGCCAGAAGAAGCCTGCGCCGTGGAACTGGGCGAAAAAGCCACCGTTACTGATGTTCGTCTGAATAACAGAAACCAGTACGTTGCCCAGCGTTACCGTGATCAGCCAGCAGGCCATGATGGTGGATTTCATGGACGGTGGCGCCTGTGTATAGGCGTATTCGAGGCCCGTGATAGAGATCAGTACTTCTCCGGCAGTGAGCACTACAAAGGCGAGAATCTGCCAGCTTATATTCGGCGTTTGCCCTGCATCAATCCAGCCCTGTATAATGGCCACCACCACAAAAGAGAGTGCGGTGAGGACAAAACCTGCGCCAATTTTGCGGAGAGGGGTAATTTTGATGCCCATTTTATTAACTGCCGGGAAAATCACGTAGGAAAAGAGGGGTATAAAGAGCAGGATAAAAGCAGCATTCACGAAAGAGATCTGTTCGGCTTTCCACTCAATCCCGAGCCAGTTCAGATCCATCTTCTGAGCCTGAACTACCCATTCCGACTGACTTTGATCCCAAAGTGCCCAGAAAACCGGGATAAATGCGAAAACCGACAGTACGCGCCATACAGCCTTGATCCCGTCCACGGTCTCTTCTCCGTATTCTTTGGCGGCGGCGTTGAATCCGCCATTGGTCAGTGCATACAGATTGATGCCAATGAAGTTGCCAGGCTTGGCAAACCACTGTTTTTTGAAAATAAATGCCAGTGCCAGTACGAGGATTAACCAGGCGCCCAGTACCGGCCCAATACCGGCATGCTGAATTTTATCGAAATATATATAACTCACCACCAGTGAAAGGAATGCAGTGGCAAAAATGATCATCCTGTTTGCATCGTACTTCGGAGCTGGCAGTTTTCTGTATTTGTTTTTGCCCGCCCAAAAGAAAAATACTGCTACCAGCATGGCGACAGCCGGTACGCCGAATGCTATTGCAGGCCCGTATGTATCTTTCAGGTAAGGAATCAGCAGGATGGAGAATACCGAACCGATGTTGATCGAGGCATAGAACATATCAAAGGCCTTGGAGATCAGGCTGGAGTTGCTTTCATCGAACTGATCGCCCACGTTGGCAGATACGCATGGTTTGATACCTCCGGCGCCTATTGCAATGAGCATAAGTGCACTGGTGAACATCATCTCATTATTTACCGAGAGTGCCACGAGCAGACTGCCAATGGCATAAACCAGCGACAGTCTGAAAATTGTTTTGTATTTACCCCAGAACCAGTCGGCTATCATACCACCGAACATGGGGAGCAGATAAACCATAGCCACGAAATCGTGCGTTTTGGCATTGGCTGTTGCTTCTGCCACCTGAACCACATTCGGGTCAGTGGAGCCCGACGGGTTGTAGAACTGGGCAATCATGAAGGTGGTAAGGATGGCGCGCAGGCCGTAGTAATTGAAGCGTTCAGCAGCTTCATTCCCGATGATATAGGGAATACTGGAGGGGAATTTGGCTCCCGGTTGTGTAGCAGGCGTATTGGCCATGAATAGTTTCGGTTAAGTTAATCTGAATGTTGATGCTCATACACAGTGTCATCGTTCTGTGCAACAGGGCAAAAGTGCAAAAAATATGTTTGTTGCGATACTTTTTAAATAAGGAAAAGATTGTTTTGAAATCATAATAGATACGTTATCCCCTTGCGGAATGTATCTTTGCCCCTCAAAATACCCTTATTCGTGCCGGAAAGCCCGTCCAAAGCGGGCTCAGGCAATCGGGGGATACACACGCCATGTCCAGAGTACTACTGTTTTTATCTTTTCTTTCTGTTTTTTTCGCCTGCCAGCAGGAGCCTGCCCGACAGGAGCCACCGGTCGCAAAGCGCGAATCATGGAAAAATTACGGTTGCGAGTTGATTACCGACGAGGAATTATCCCGCATATTCAAATTTGATCCGACCACAACTGCATTGAAATCCAGATCATTACCTGATCAGGTATTTTGCCTGCGTACCTGGCACAAACCCGACTGGAAGGAAAGAGAAACAAACAATGAGAAGGAGGGGGCCGAGTTCCTGAGTCCGTCGAACCGTCTGGTGCTTCAGATGTTCGATTACACTTCAGAGGTGCACGCCACGCAGCAGATGGAGATGTTGCGCCGCGACCGCCGCACTACTTATGAGGAAGATGTAAAGGGTATCGGAGAGGATGCGCTCTGGAG
>JBDLWO010000211.1:0-5204 GCA_039804245.1 Bacteroidota bacterium | reverse complement strand
GTGGTTGGTATATACCACATCACTTTTTTCTTTTTTCTCATGCGTACTGGCACAGTAAAATTTTTCAACACCACAAAAGGCTTTGGTTTCATCATTGACTCTTCCACCGGCGAAGAGATTTTTGTCCACGTAAGTGGCGTCGTAGGCGATATTCGCCAGGGCGACACCGTTACATTCGAAACACAGAAGGGCAAAAAAGGCGTGAATGCAGTTAACGTGCAGCTTGCTTAAGCGCAGCTGACCTAATAAATATTCATTCCTGACTCCGGGGGCTATCAGCCTCCGGAGTTTTTTTTGCACTATTATGACTCCTGCCTGAAATGCCCGTTTCAAGACAAATACGGCATACTTTTTACAAGAGTATCCAGAGTTCTGAATCAATTGATTATATTTGCCAGTCATCCGCATCCTACGTTTAAAATTGCACCGGCGGCTCCTATGAAAAAACATATTCTGTTTTCGGTTTTCACCCTGATCTTTCCTTTTCTGCTGGCTGCGCAGGAGCGCCTCCTTTACGTAGGCACCTATACTTCGCGCGGCAGCGAGGGTATCTATGTTTATCGTTTCAATTCCAGAACCGGCGTTATGACACGCACTGATGTGACCGGAGGCATTGAGAACCCTTCTTTTCTGGCATCTTCACCTGATGGAAAATACCTGTATGCCGTGGCTGAAAACCCTGATGGCGAGGTTAATGCGTATAAGTCAGACGCAAAAAGCGGACAACTGACATTCCTGAACAAACAGTCGTCGCGCGGTTCCTGGCCCTGCCATCTTGCTGTTGACAAAACCGGGAAAACATGTATTGCCGGCAACTACGGGTCGGGCAACTTCTCAGTATTTCCTGTTCAGGCAGACGGATCGCTGGGTGAGAGCCGGCAAACCATTCAGCACGAAGGCAGCAGTATCATAAAAGATCGCCAGGAGGGCCCGCATGTACATTGTACAGGTTATGTTCCGAATAACGACGGACTTTTTGTTACTGATCTGGGTACAGACCGTATTTATGGTTACAACATGGATCCGGCCACCGGCCGTCTGTGGTCGGCCGAGCCACTCTACTTCGAGGCAACTCCCGGCGCCGGTCCAAGGCACTTTGTATTTCACCCCAACGGCCGCTTCGTTTATGCCGTGATGGAACTCAACTGCACCGTTAATGCACTTGAGTTTGAAAATGGCGGACTGAAAAAGTTTCAGAGTATCAGTACTTTGCCAGAAGGATACAGGGAAAAAAATACTTGTGCCGACATACATGTATCGCCCGATGGAAAGTTCCTGTATGCATCAAATCGCGGCCACAACAGTATTGCAGCATACAGTATTGATCAGAAAACCGGCGCACTGACACTGCTGGACTTTTATCCGACACTGGGAAATGCCCCGCGAAACTTTACACTCGACCCATCCGGCAGGTTTTTGCTGGTGGCTAACCAGGACAGCGACTCTATACAGATATTCAAAAGAGATGAACGGAGCGGCAGACTGAAATATCACTCGAAAGGAGCCGATGTTTCCAGGCCGGTATGCCTGCTTTTCAGGCCGGAATAATTGTGTATTTTTTTAATCATTTTTTTGCGTGATTCAGGAAACAGCATCCTACCTTTGCGCTCCGAAATGAAAAAACGAAACATCGTCTTTCAATTCGGCTGATGCCGGAAACTGGGTTCCATACACCAGTTTCCGGCATTTTTTTATCTCTAACCGGAAATTTATACCACGTGCGCGACCAGTCTATCAACACCATCCTGATTATTGGCTCCGGCCCTATTATCATCGGCCAGGCCTGCGAATTTGATTACTCCGGCTCACAGGCAAGCCGTTCACTGAGGGAGGAGGGTATAAAAGTGGGTCTGATCAACTCGAATCCGGCTACGATCATGACCGATCCGGTAACGGCCGACTACATCTATCTGAGGCCTCTTACACCCGAAAGCATAGAAAAAATCCTGCAGGAGCATCAGGAAAACCCTGACTTGCCTGCCTTTGATGCCGTTCTGCCCACTATGGGAGGCCAAACTGCACTCAATCTGGCTATCGAGTGCGAAAAACTGGGTATCTGGGAACAGTATAACTGCCGGATGATCGGTGTTGACACGGCAGCTATCGAACGTACCGAAAACCGGGAAGAATTCAAAAAACTGGTCAATCAACTCGGATTGAAAGTGGCGCCCTCCTTTATTGCCAACTCCTTTCTGGAAGGCAAGGAGGCTGCACAAAAAATCGGATTCCCGCTGGTTATTCGGCCCTCCTATACACTCGGCGGTACCGGAGGCGGCTTTGTCATGAAAGAAGATGAATTTGACGAAGCCCTGAAACGGGGTCTGAATGCCTCCCCCACACACGAAGTACTCGTTGAAAAGGCAGTGCTCGGCTGGAAAGAATTTGAACTGGAACTGCTTCGGGACCAGCACGACAACGTGGTGGTGATCTGCACCGTGGAAAACCTCGATCCGATGGGTATCCACACCGGCGACTCTATCACGGTAGCGCCGGCCATGACGCTCTCGGACACTTCCTACCAGGATATGCGCAATCAGGCTATCAAAATCATGCGCGCACTGGGCAACTTTGCAGGAGGCTGCAATGTACAATTTGCACAAAATCCTGAAAATGAAGAACTTATTGCTATTGAGGTAAACCCTCGGGTATCGCGATCTTCGGCACTGGCATCCAAAGCCACCGGCTATCCGATTGCCAAAATAGCGGCAAAACTATCTATCGGATATACCCTCGACGAGCTGAAAAACCAGATTACCAAAACGACATCGGCACTTTTTGAGCCTACGCTCGATTATGTCATCGTTAAAATGCCACGCTGGAACTTCGAAAAATTTCAGGGCGCCGATACACGACTTGGCCTCCAGATGAAATCTGTAGGGGAGGTAATGTCTATAGGCCGCAGCTTCAACGAGGCCATGCAAAAGGCCTGCCAGAGCCAGGAAAACAACCGCGCCGGCCTGGGTGCCGACCGAAAGGAATGGATGAGCACGGAAGATATTCTCACCCGGCTCGAATTGGTCAGCGACGACCGGATTTACCGGGTCAGAGATGCCCTTCGCCTTGGAATTGCATCCAAAACTGTTCAAAAACTCACGCATATTGATCCGTGGTTCATCAACCAGATCAAGGAGCTGGTCAAACTGGAAGACCGCCTGCTGAAGTTCAATGTAGCTGATGATCTGACGCCTGAATTCATGCTGGAACTGAAGAAAAACGGCTATTCCGACGCCCAGATCGCCTGGGTTATGCGTATCAATGAAGAAGATGTGACCCGGCGCCGCAAAAAACTGGGTATTCGCAGAGTTTACAAGATGGTGGATACCTGTGCCGCCGAATTTGAGTCAAAAACCAATTACTTTTATTCAACATTCGACGGCAAGAATGAGAGCCGCCGCTCCGACAGGAAAAAAATCGTGGTACTTGGTTCAGGGCCCAACCGCATAGGTCAGGGCATTGAATTTGATTACTGCTGTGTTCACGGAGTACTGGCGATAAAGGAAGTAGGCTATGAAGCCATTATGGTAAACTGCAACCCCGAAACAGTCTCCACCGATTATGACCTGGCCGACAAACTGTACTTCGAGCCTGTTTACTGGGAACACCTCGAGGAAATACTCGAACACGAACAGCCCGATGGAATAATTGTGCAACTGGGTGGCCAGACGGCTCTCAAACTCGCCGAAAATTTACACAGAAATGGCTGGAATATTATCGGAACCAGCTTTGACAGCATGGATATTGCGGAAGATCGCGGACGTTTTTCCGATCTGCTCAAGGAGCTGGAAATACCATACCCGCAATATGGAGCAGCCCGGGATGTGGATGCCGCGCTGGAAATTGCCAAAAACATTCCGTATCCGCTGCTGGTACGCCCCTCTTACGTACTTGGCGGGCAGCGTATGAAAATTGTAATCAACGACAATGAACTGGAGCGGCAGGTACTGACCATTTTCAAGCACATGCCCGACAACAAAGTACTGATTGATCAGTTTCTGGAGAGGGCCAAAGAAGCCGAAATTGATGCCATTTTTGATGGTGAAGACTTCCATATCATGGGTATTATGGAACATATCGAGCCAGCGGGCATACACTCCGGCGACAGCAGTGCGATGTTGCCACCATATTCGCTGGGGCCCATTGTCATACAGCAGATGGCCGAGTATGGAGAACGGATCGCACGGGCACTCAACATACGCGGACTGATCAATATACAGTTTGCCGTCAAGGATGACAAAGTGTATGTCATCGAGGCGAACCCGCGCGCATCACGCACCACGCCATTTATTGCCAAGGCGTATGGAGTACCCTATCTGAATATAGCCACGAAAGTCATGCTCGGCACGCACAAACTGAAAGATTTCAAAATGGAAAACAGACTGGACGGCTACGCAATCAAAATACCTGTTTTCTCGTTTGAGAAATTTCCGGGCGCCGACAAGCGACTTGGGCCTGAAATGAAATCAACCGGAGAGGCCATTCACTTCATCAAAGATTTGAAAGACCCCTATTTCAGGGAACTCGACCGGAACCGAAGTATGTTTCTTTACAATTAAAAAAAAACGTTATCAAACTTTCAATTGTCATTGTAAACTATAACGTCTGCCACTTTCTGGAGCAGGCGCTTGGCTCGGTACGCCGGGCCCTGCAGGGTATTGAGGGAGAGGTATGGGTGGTTGACAACAACTCTGTGGACGATTCCGTGCGTATGGTGCGCGATCGCTTTCCGGAGGTAAAACTGATTGTCAATACCGACAATCCGGGATTTTCCGTTGCCAACAATCAGGCAATCATGAAATCTTCGGGTGAATATATACTGCTGCTGAATCCCGATACACTTGTGGAAGAGGATACATTCCGGCAGTGTCTTGCATTCATGGATGCGCACCCTGACGCGGGCGCGATGGGTGTGCGACTGATAGACGGTTCGGGCAAGTTTTTGCCCGAGAGCAAGCGCGGGTTCCCTTCACCCTGGGTGGCATTCTGCAAAACATTCGGCCTTTCCGCCATTTTCTCCCGCAGTCCTGTATTCAACAAATACTACCTCGGCCATCTCGACGAGCATGAAACAAACGAGGTGGATGTACTCGCCGGGTGTTTTATGTTCATACGGCGTACTGCACTGAAGAAAGCCGGGCTGCTCGACGAAGCCTTCTTCATGTATGGCGAGGATATTGATCTTTCGTAGCGGATAATAAATGCGGGGT
>JBDLWO010000210.1:0-70301 GCA_039804245.1 Bacteroidota bacterium | reverse complement strand
GCAACACCCCCAATTGGCATCAGTACAATATCCTGTGTTTTCACTCCATAACGCCGGGCGGCGAGCGCATGACCGTATTCGTGTAACAATACGCACACAAAAAGCGACATAAACAGTGCTGTATATGTGAGTGTTTCCATGGTTGTCATTCCTTCAGAATGCGCATTCCATAGAATGAAAACAAATATAAATCCGAATGTCCAGTGGATGAAGACAGGTATTCCAAAAGCAGTAAATAATTTGAGTGCACCGCGCATGAGTCAAAAGTTTTCAGGTGAAGGTTTTACGGGTTATTTCTTTTCCGCAATAATGATGTACTGATAATCCAGGGATTCAAGATCAACCTGTATGACCTTGAACCCGGCAGATATGAGTTCACGACGAACGTCATTCAGTGTGATTCTGAAATGGTCCGGTGGCCCGATTGGAATATCATTTTTTTTGAAATCCACAATCAGTAATCTGCCTCCGGGAGCAACTCCCTTATACAGCGTTTTCAGATACTGGGTCCGGTTATCAATATAAGCGTAGGTATTGACAATAATAACAGCATCCGCTTCTTCCGGACCGAGCATAGGGTCGTCGGGTTTGGCCAATCTCGACACGAAGCGATTTCTGTAGGATTCCGGAAGCCTTACTTTCATACTGTCGAGAAAAGATATGAATCCGGGGTCAATATCAATTCCGATTACTTTTTCTGCCCTGGGTGTCAGACGAAAGGCGAAATATCCGGAACCGGCGCCGATATCAGCTACTGTTTTCCCTTTCAGATCGCCGAGCATGGAAATGACCATTTCCGGCTTTTGCCAGATATTTCTGTCTCTGTCTTCAGAATCGCTGAATATACTTTCAATGGCACCCGAAGAGTCTGCAGCATTCCGGTTCACCTCAGGAACAGCTTTTGAAGCTTCACCCGACTGATCGCCGGCATGGTTTCTGCAGGAAAGGAAAAATACTGCAAAGAGCAGAGAAAAGTAACAGATGCTGAAGCGATTCATAGGCACACGACTAAGGAAGCAAAGGTAGCTAAGAAATAAACAGATTATCATTCACTTTTTGAATCAACCCTTTTTCAACTGCTACATCCATCATGTACTGCACAGCCCCTTTTCCCTCATCTCCGAGATCAATCGTGAAATCATTTACATAGAGACCAATGTGTGACATCATGACATCGTCTTCCATAGCCTGAGCATAACATCGTACAAACGGCATTACATTTTCCCTGTTATTAAAAGCGTATTCCACACTGCGTCGCATGATCCGGTCAATCTTCTTCTGCACATCATGAGGGATATTTCTGTTCACGACGATTCCGCCAAGTGGAATAGGATAGCCCGTTGCCGACTCCCAGAATTCACCAAGATCCATGATTTTAACGAGCCCTTTTTGTTCGTAAGTAAATCTGTTCTCATGAATAATCAGACCCGCATCAGCATCACCCCTCAGCACGGCATCTTCAATATCGGAGAAGAGAAATGTTTGTTTGTTGATTGCCTCAGGATAAGCGAGACCGAGCAGAAAATTGGCGGTTGTCATTTTTCCGGGTATAGCAATTCTGGCACCGGTAATTTCGTCGCGTGTCATGATGTTTCCGGAAATGAGTAAAGGGCCGCAATTATTACCAAGGGCACTTCCGGCATTAAGCAGAGCGAAATGATGAGTCAGGTGGGCAAAGGCATGATAGCTTAGTTTGGTAATATCAATATCTCCGGCGAATGCGCGTTGATTCAATGCTTCCACGTCTTCCATGAAAACCTCAAATTCAATACCTTCCGTATCAATTTTTCCATGCACCATGGCATCGAAAATGAATGTATCGTTCGGGCACGGTGAAAACCCCAGTGTCAATTTTGAAAAGTCACGATCCATAATATATAAACGAATAAAAATGCGAATCGTTGAAATTCCGGCCTGATTATGGTTGAAATACGTTTCAGAAAAAATGCCCCCGGGACTGATGTTCCGGGGGCATTTTTTCAAGAGCTTGTTCAGGGTGCCGTTTCCGGCTTTTGTTCATCTGTTCGGCCGTGCATACGATAGTCCACATTACCCAATACTCTGACAAGTGAATCCCTGACCACATTAAACTCCTGGAGGATGGCGCCTTTGATTGGTTCCGGCTGCGGAAGATTCAGGCGCAGGTGATCCACTTCCACACCATTTTTCCAGAATCTGAAGCAGCAGTGTGGTCCGGTGGCCAGTCCGGTGGAACCGACATATCCAATTGTTTGTCCCTGTACCACACGGGTTCCCGGACGGATACCTTTCGCGTGCCGGCACATGTGAAGGTACTGAGTCTGATAGATGGCATCGTGTCTTATTTTGACATATATACCATTTCCGCCCCTTCTGCCAGCTTCCACCACCGTGCCATCGGCAACAGCCATGATGGGAGTACCCTGTGGAGCTGCATAATCTGTACCCCTGTGCGCCTTATGATATCCGAGTACAGGGTGAAGGCGACGCAGATTGTATCGGCTCGAAATCCGACTGAATTTTACGGGTGATTTGAGAAATGCTTTTCGTGCCGGCCTCCCTTCAAAATCGTAGTAGTCACTTTTTTCTCCCTCTTTTTCGAAGTTGAAGGCATAATATTCCTTTCCATCACGTTCATAAACAGCAGCGATAATCTTGCCGGTACCAACAGCTTCACCATCTATATAGTGTTGTTCAAAAACCACCTTGAAACGATCACCCACTTTCTGATGATAAAAATCAACAGAAGAAGCAAGTACATCTATCATCCCGTCGGCCAGAGCATCGGACAGGCCATTGTCGGTAAGCGCCTGCCAGAAACTGGTTTCCAAAACACCTGATGCAGCTATAATTTCAGTTTTTACTTCTCTTTTTATAGTCTTTACTTCGTAAGGAGGCTGGAGTTGGAAAATGGTATATTGATATGGCGACGGTTCATACACCATGAGTTGGGGTGAGGGATTGATACCCTGTGTAAGGAAGTGCAACTTTTGTCCTATTCTGAAGGAAGAAATATTGAACTTGTCTTTGCACTGAACTACCAGCTGATTCACCTGAGGGTAGGTCATTCCCTGTTCCATAAGAATTTCCCCGAGTACATCTCCCGGTCGAAGTTCCACCTCATCCATGATATAGTCGTCGAGATTAAATCCCCAACGTTCATTGGCTGGCAGTCCGTTCAAAGACGTCAGTTTCAGCGGATTTGAAATAGCTGCAGCCTGATTTCCGCCCAGTTTTTGTTGGAGCAAAATAGCAAGCGCCGCCAGCAGGGCGAGAGAGCCCCCGAGATATATTTTTTTTCTCCTGGAAAGAAAAACCAACCCCTTCCGGAGAAAAGACTCCGGTTTTTCGTCAAATGTCTTCACAGTTATGCTTTGAATTTGGTAAAAAGGCCTTTAAAAACCCTTTAAATCATTCATTGAATGCAAAAATAGAAAAGCATACAGTTATTTGACTGTTTCTGACATAATTTATGTATTTGTTAAGAAGTTAAAGTACTGACATAGTTGACACGTATTCATAAAAATAAGCAGAATCATGTTAATCCTGGCACAAAATAGCCCTACGTTTGCACCCTGAAAAGTTATTTGTCTGAAGATGATCAAGTTATTCCGATTCGTTGCTCTTGCAACCTTGCTTTTGCCAGCTTCCATGCAGGCTCAATCACCTATCGTTCCTTTTCCCTACGAAATAAAAAAGGAAGTAACCGTTGACAGTGCAGTGGTTGTATCTGCCCATCCACTTGCTACCAAAGTGGGTATTGAAATTCTGAGAAGAGGAGGAAACGCCATAGACGCTGCTGTTGCTGTTCACTTTGCTCTTGCGGTGGTGTATCCACAGGCAGGCAATATTGGTGGCGGCGGCTTCATGCTATACCGGGATAAACTGAGCAACGCCTACTGTCTCGATTTTCGGGAAAAGGCACCCGCAGCTTCGCATGAAAAAATGTATCAGGATTCAGCAGGACAGGTATTGACGAAAAAACTGCAGCAAGGCGTATTGTCATGCGGAGTACCCGGAGCCGTTGATGGCATGTACGAGGCCCACAGGAAATACGGGCGACTCAAATGGGGTGAATTGATTATGCCCTCTGTTGATCTGGCTGAAAAAGGATTTCAGATTACCGAACAGGAAGCCGGGGGGCTCAATGAACAGAAATTGCTGTTTGTAAGAAATAGCAGTCTGATGCCTGTTTTCATCAAGATGGAGGGCTGGAAGGCTGGCGACTGGCTTATACAGAAAGACCTCGGACAAACGCTGCGCAGAATAGCCGGAGAAGGCCGGGCCGGTTTTTACGAGGGCGCTACTGCCACTCTCATTCTGAAAGAGATGGAAAAGAAAGGCGGGATCATCACCGCCGAAGATCTGAAAAATTATAAAAGCGTATGGAGGCGTCCCCTCGAGTTCGACTGGAAAGAACTCCGGGTGATCACCATGCCTCCGCCGAGCAGCGGCGGCATTATACTCAGACAGCTTATTGGCATGACTTCAGGATATCCGCTGAAACAATACGGGTTTCACAGTGCAGAAGCCGTTCACGTTATAGCCGAAGCAGAGCGGAGAGCTTTTGCCGACCGCGCAGTACATCTGGCAGACCCTGACTTCTATAAAGTGCCGGTCACTACGCTGACCGATCCGGCATATCTGAAAAAAAGGATGACTGACTTCAAGGCAGATACAGTTTCGGCGAGTACAGACATAACTGCAGGGGTCGCAAAGGAAAGTGAAGAAACCACCCACTTCTGCGTTGTTGATGCAGAAGGAAATGCTGTTTCTGTTACCACCACCCTGAACGACAGTTACGGAAGCAAAACAGTTGTTGGCGGCGCCGGATTCATCCTGAACAATGAAATGGATGATTTCAGTGCAAAACCGGGTGTACCCAATATGTATGGCGCCGTTGGAGGAAAAGCCAATGCTGTGGCTGCCAATAAAAGACCGCTCAGCAGCATGACACCCACCATTGTCACCCGTACGGGAAAGACATGGATGGTACTTGGAACACCGGGTGGCACAACAATACCTACCACCGTATTTCAAGTGCTGCTCAATGTCGTGGAATATGGGATGACCCTCCCGGAGGCTGTTCAGGCCAAACGTTTCCATCACCAGTGGAAACCCGACCGGATTTCCAGCGAGGAAGGTTGTTTTTCTCCCGAGACAGAGCAGGCTCTTCAGAAAAAAGGCCATACCATACAATCAAGAGAGAGTATCGGCAGACTAGAAGCCATCATGCGTTTGACCAGCGGCAAATGGCAGGGCGTAGCCGACAACAGGGGGGATGATTCGGCAGGCGGCTACTGACCAGACAATTTCAAAAACTACATACCTAACCAAACCATGCAAGAAGTTTTCATCATTTCAGCAGTCAGAACCCCGATAGGGAGTTTTGGAGGATCTTTATCAGGCGTATCAGCAACCAGCCTTGGCGCCACAGCCATCAGAGGCGCACTCGTAAAAGCAGGTGTCCCGGCTGATCAGGTCAATGAAGTTATTATGGGCAACGTAGTCAGCGCCAACCTCGGACAGGCGCCGGCCCGACAGGCGGCGCGTTTTGCCGGACTACCCGATAGCGTACCCTGCACAACACTTAATAAAGTATGTGCATCCGGTATGAAAGCCATCACTTTCGGCGCACAGTCTGTCATGCTCGGTATAAACGACATTGTAGTTGCCGGAGGCATGGAAAATATGTCGCAGATACCATATTATATACCCAATGCCCGCTGGGGTTACAAGTATGGAAATACAGAACTGATTGACGGACTCGCCAAAGATGGTTTAACGGATGTTTATGATCAGAATGCGATGGGGGTATTTGCAGACAGAACCGCAGCAAAGTATGGTATCACCAGAGAACAACAGGATGCTTATGCCATTGATTCGTACAAAAGAACGGCAGAGGCAACCGGAAACGGCTACCTCGCATCAGAAATAGTACCAGTTGAAATTCCACAAAAAAAAGGAGACCCGCTCAGAATCCTTGACGATGAAGAATACAGAAAAGTGGTATTCGACAAAATTCCGGGATTGCGTCCGGCTTTCACACCCGATGGTACCGTCACTGCAGCCAATGCAAGTACTATCAACGATGGTGCTACGGCACTGATACTTGCCAGCGAATCTGCTGTGAAAAGACTCGGACTGAAACCGATCGCAGTAATACGCGGATTTGCCGATGCAGAGCAGGCTCCGGAATGGTTCACCACTTCCCCGACAGTGGCAGCTCCGAAAGCCCTGAAAATGGCCGGACTGAATATTCAGGATATCAGCTATTTTGAAGTAAATGAAGCTTTTTCGGTAGTTTCTCTCGCTTTTGAAAAAATACTGGAAGTAAATCACGAAAAAAATAACATTTTTGGCGGCGCCGTTTCTCTCGGGCACCCGCTCGGAGCTTCCGGCGCGCGCATAGTAACCACACTTTGTAACGTACTGCAACAAAAAGACGGGAAATACGGCCTGGCAGCCATCTGCAATGGAGGGGGTGGCGCTTCGGCACTGGTTATCGAACGTCTGTAACATTTTTATGAGTCAGCAAAAAAGAATTCTGCTCCTCGGTTCAGGGGGCCGTGAACACGCTATCGCATGGAAACTTTCAGAAAGTAGCCGTTGCGAAAAACTGTTTATCGCCCCCGGAAATGCCGGCACTTCTGCGTGCGGCGAAAACGTGGCAATCAATCCGAATGATTTTCCTGCAATAGAAAAATTTGTGCTGGAAACCGGGATAGATATGGTTGTAGTTGGACCAGAAGAGCCACTCGTTAGAGGTATATGGAATTATTTTCAGGAAAAAGAGCACTTGAGGTCTATCCCCGTAATCGGTCCGTCGAAAGCGGGCGCCGTGATGGAGGGAAGCAAGGCATGGAGTAAACAGTTCATGAAAAGGCATGGCATCCCGACTGCCTCGTACCGGGAATTTACTGCTGACTCCATGAAAGAGGGAATAAGCTACCTGAAACAACATACCCTGCCCATTGTGCTGAAAGCTGATGGACTTGCTGCCGGGAAGGGCGTAGTCATCTGCAAAAGCCCAAGGGAAGCTGTGAAAGAATTCCGGGAAATGCTGGGTGGAAAATTCGGCGAATCGGGTAACAGGGTAGTGGTGGAGCAATTCCTGACAGGTATAGAATTCAGTGTTTTCGTGCTTACCGATGGTAAAAATTACAAAATTCTCCCGGAAGCAAAAGACTACAAGCGAATTGGCGAAAAAGACAAAGGCCCCAATACAGGAGGTATGGGAGCTGTTAGTCCGGTACCATTTGTGGATGAAGTGATGTGGCAGAAAGTGGAAGAACGTATCATCAAACCAACTGTTTCCGGACTCAAAAAGGAAAAAATAGTCTACAAGGGATTTATTTTCTTCGGATTGATAGAGGTAAACGGTGAACCTCACGTCATTGAATACAACTGCCGAATGGGTGATCCGGAAACCGAGGCTGTAATGCCCCGGCTCAAGAATGATCTGGTCGCTCTTCTTGAAAATTGTGCCCGGGGAACCCTTGGAAAAGTGAAATTACGCACCGACAAACGAACGGCTGCCACCATTTTTCTGGTTAGCGGGGGGTATCCGGGTGACTATCAGAAGGGTAAAATGATCGGCGGACTTGATCGGGTCAGGGGTAGCATGGTATTTCACGCAGGTACTGCGGTGAATACAGCGGGAGAGACTGTTACCAGCGGCGGACGAGTAATTGCCGTCACCAGTTTGGGTAAAGATATAGCCTCAGCTGTCAGAAAATCGAAGCGAAATGCAAAACTGATAGATTTTGAAGGCAAGTATTACCGTCGTGATATAGGTAAAGACCTTTTATGAGTCAGACGTTTACCATAAAGCTGCCGGTCTTTGAGGGGCCATTCGATCTGTTGCTGTTCTTTATAGAGCGCGATGAACTCGACATTTACAATATACCAATAGCCGGTATCACCGATGAATTTCTGGAGTATTTACACCAGATGGAATCTCTGAATGTTGATCTGGCATCCGAGTTTATTGTGGTAGCCGCAACGCTCATGCGAATCAAGGCCAAGATGCTTCTTCCGAGAAAACCGGTGGATGAAGAGGGAAATGAGATAGACCCCAGGCAGGAATTGGTACAGCGACTGCTCGAGTACAAAAAATACAAAAGCGTGCTCGAGGACTTACGGAAAATGGAAGATATCCGTTCGTTCATGAATCCGAGGGGATATGCATCCGAAGAGTTGAAGCGGCTGGCCGAACAATCGCTGGCTGATACAGAACTGGAGTCAGTTTCCCTGTACAAGCTGCTCCGCACCTTCGAGCGACTGATAAGCCGTTTTGATGAAGAAAGGAAAACCAGACGCATTCATACTGTTTATAATTACAGCTATACCATACAGGATCAGCGTCAGTATCTGGCAGACAGCCTTCGGGAGGGAGTAAAGAAAGATTTTGAAGAATTATTCATGCGGCTGGAGAACAGGGTGCATGCTATCGTCACCTTTCTCGCGCTGCTTGAATTGCTGAATGCTCAGGAAATTATCATTATCCAGGGAGACGGAGTCAATAATTTCTGGTTGTCACTGCCTGAAAAATAAAGAAAGGGCCGTAATCAGATTTGACTGCGGCCCTTTCCAGTTATACAAATCAACAGTTATTTGTCGGAGAGATATTGCTTCACCCATTCGGTAGTAACAGACTTTGGTCTTTCTAGCGGGAGGCCGAGAGCACGGCTCCAGCATTGAGCGGCCAATACGCCAAGTGCGCGGCTCACACCGAAAATAACAGTGTAGTAATTGTATTCCTTCATTCCGTAATGCAGAAGTACAGCACCACTGTGTGCATCAACGTTGGGCCACGGATTTTTAACCTTGCCCAAACTGCTGAGAATCGGCGGTACCACTTCGAAGATTTTCCAGACGATATTTACCAGATCATCATCTTGTACATTTTCCTCGCAGAAATGCTTTTGCGCCATGTAGCGCGGATCCGGTTTGCGCAATACGGCGTGTCCGTAACCCGGCACAACCCTTCCGCTATCCAGCGTAGTTTTCACGTAAGTTGCAATCTGATCTTTGGTAGGTTTGGATGTTCCGATGGTTTCCACCATTTTCTGGATCCAGCGAATCACCTCCTGATTGGCGAGACCGTGCAAAGGACCGGCCAGTGCATTCATGGCTGCGCTGAATGACAGGTAAGGATCACTGAGCGTGGAACCAACGAGATGCGTTGTATGCGCAGAAGCATTTCCTCCTTCGTGATCAGCGTGAATGGTAAGGAACAGTCTGATATACTCCTTGAATCCCTGATCATTATATCCGAGCATGTGTGCGAAGTTACCGCTCCAGTCGAGCGATATATCGGGCAGCACATGATCGTTATTGTGATAGATTCGGCGGAAAATATAGGCTGCTATCCGGGGTAAGCGAGCTATCAGATTCATTGAATCTTCGTACGTAGCATCCCAGTAATCCGTTTTTTTCATACCGGCAGCATATTTCTGCGCGAATTCGGATGTTTTCTGCATAGCCAGGATACCTATCGAGAACTGAGTCATCGGGTGCGTGTCAACTGGCAGGGCATCAATGGCGCGGAAAACATAATCTGGAACATTGGAGCGGTGTACCCAGTTATCAGTAACCCATTTTACCTGTTCTTCTGTAGGGATTTCGCCTACCAGCATAAGCCAGAACAGGCCTTCCGGGAGCGGTTCTTTTCCGTTGGGAGCATGAGGAAGTTTTTCTCTGAGTTCGGGGATAGAGTACCCGCGGAATCTGATTCCTTCTTCAGAGTCGAGGAGCGAAGGTTCCCAGATCATACAGGTGATATCGCGCATACCGCCGTACACCTGATCCAAATTTACATCGTCAACCTTTGTGTTTCCATGTGCCTTCAGAAGTTCTTTTACTTCATTGGCTGTCTGCTGGGATTTTTCGTAGAATAATTGTTTTAACTGATCCATGAACCGATATTAAATGCGTTTGGGCGAAAGATTTGCAAAGATAAACCAGTAGAGTGTTGATTTTGTTGATTAATTTGCTATAATTAAGTGTTTTTACTCATTAAGACAAAAAAGAGCTGAAACACGGGAGTGTCATTTGTTACAACCCGTATTTCAGCTCTGTAATCTGCTGTTTATTGTTGGTGATTTCAGGTCACCACTCTACATCATCTTCCGGATCTTTCTTTACATTTTTGCGATCTTCGTCGCGGTCTTCTTCCTCGTCCTCATCGCGGTTCTGGCTTTCCCATTCTGCCTGACGGCGATCGAATTCTTCATAATCGAAATCTGGCATCAGGTCATTTTTGACGTGATCAACCACTTCGTTGAGAGATGCCACGAACCTGTTGAAATCTTCCTTGTACAAAAAGATTTTATGGCGACGGTATCCGAATCCGTCTTCTCTTTTGGTGCTCTCTGTGATAGTGATAAAAAAATCTTCGCCCTTTGTTTTACGTACATCCAGGAAGTATGTGCGGCGCTTTCCGGCACGCACTTTTTTGGAAAATACGCTTTCTTCAGCATCGCCCCGCTCACGGTCGCGATCGAAGCGACGATTATCTCTGTCGCCGAAGTTGTTGCCACGGTCGCGAAAGCCGCCACCACCGCCGCCGCGCTGAAAACCACCGCCGCCGCCGCCGTAGCCACCACTATTGCCGCCCCGGTCGCGGAAACCGCCCCGGTCGCCATAGCCACCACCACTATTAGATCCGCGATCGCGGTCATTTCTGTCACCCCGATCGTTTCGGTCATTCCGGTCGCGGAAGTTTCCATCTCGCTTTTTAAAGTACCCGTATTCCACTTTACAATTAAGTTTGGTTAGTGAATTTTTTAAAACAGTCGCCTACAAAGGTAGATTTTACTTTTAATCTGCGTGGATATTTTCAAATAATTTCTTAATAAAAGCAATTTTGTACAAATCAGCGCTGGAAAAGCACCTTACCACCCACTATTGTTTTAATAATTTCTGCCTTCAGCAAGGCGTCTGGTGTACATTCGACCAGATTTTCAGAAAGAACGACTATGTCGGCGAGCTTACCGGGTGAAAGGGAACCTTTTTCATTTTCCTCGAATGCTGCATAAGCGTTCCAGAGGGTATAGGAGAGTAAGGCTTCATTTCTTGTCATTGACTGTTCGGGATAAAATTCCAGACCAGTATCTGTTCGTTTTCTGGTTATGGATGCGTACAGACAGGGTAATGGATCTGCTTCTTCTACTGGCGTATCTGTTCCGTTTGCAATGTTTGCACCGGAATCGAGGAGACTTCTCCATGCGTACGCACCAGTACGTGCCCGCTGTTCGCCGAGTCTTTTTACTACAAAAGGGGCATCGCTGGTACAGTGAATCGCCTGCATGGCAGCTATAACACCAAGGCGACCAAAACGCGGAATGTCTGCAGTGTCAATATGTTGAGCGTGTTCTATTCTCCAGCGTTCACCTTTTTTTCCAGTAGTATTGAAAGTGCTTTCATAAATATTGAGTACTTCCCGGTTTGCGCGGTCACCAATAGCGTGTACACACAACTGGAGTTTATTATCCAGACATGCCCTGGCAAGCATTCTGATAGTGTCGGTGGGCGTAGTGTTTTGTCCGGTGAAACCGGGTTTGTCGCTGTAATCATTCAGGAGCCATGCTCCATAAGAACCGAGTGCGCCATCGAAATAAGCTTTCACTGCCCGGCAGGTGAAATGCCTGTTTGCAATTCCGATTTGTGGATAATTTTTCAGTTCCGGAAGTTCATTTTCCGATGGTTGAAAAATCATAGCCCAGAGTCTTACAGGTAATTTTCCTGATTCGGCCATAGACCTGAGTTGACGGAGCTCCCACAAACTGCTGGCGGCATCCTGGAAAGAGGTAATACCGAGGCTCAGGCATTTTTCTGCAGCAATGGTGGCTGTTTTAATCAGATCCGCCTGACGTTCACTTTCGGGGCGCCTGTTCTTCCATTCAGAATAGGGCTTATCAATGAGTGCCATGGCATTTTCCTCAAAAACACCAATGGCATTACCTTTTACATCGCGTACAATTCGACCGCCTGCAGGATCGGGAGTTTCCCTGGATATACCAGCGAGTTTCATGGCAGCGGCGTTGGCAATAAGACCATGACCGCTGGCATGATACAGTACCACAGGATTATCTGAAGAAACTGCACTCAGTGCATCGTGATACGGATAACCATTGACAGTAATTCCCGGATCCTGACTCCATTTTTCCTGGTGCCAGCCTCTGCCTTCGATCCATTCTCCGGGTTGAGCCGACTGTATCTTTGATTTAACCATCTCCACAATCTGCTGCCAGCTTGAGGTATGCAGCAGGTTCAGATTTTGAAGACTTTCGCCCAGGCTGAGAAAGTGACCGTGACCTTCAATAAAGCCGGGCATGGCAAAAGCGCCGTTGAGGTCAATAACCTGCGTTTTTTCATCGGCATATTTTATAATATCGTTGTCGCTACCCAAAGCGAGAATAGTGTCGGCGGAAATAGCGACAGCTGTAACCTGCTGATATTTTTCATCCGCGGTGAAGAAATGACCATTTTTCAGGATGAGGTCTGCGTATGTTCTTTTGGATCGGGAGCAGGAAATCAGGAGCAGGAGCAGCAGAAGAAGAAAAAAGGAGTTTTTCATGGTGAAATCTGGTTTAAAAAAATGCCCACGTTACCGGAGCAGCGTGGGCAGGGCCTATTACAATAGAATGGTTGCGCGAATCAGGAAACTGATTTTTTGTCAGTTACTCCGTCCAGGAATCGTCCGAGAATCTCATTGAATTCATCCGGCTTTTCCATCATGGGTGCGTGTCCGCACTGGTCCAGGAAGATCAACCGGGAATTTTCTATGAGATCATGGAATTTCTCTGCAACGAACGGGGGAGTTATAGTATCCTGTTTTCCCCACACGAGCAGGGTAGGCGCCTTGATCTGGTACAGTTTATCGCCAACATTATGGCGCACGGCAGATTTGGCGGTTGCTACAACCCTGATAGCCTTTCCCTTGTCATTCACAATAGAAAAGACTTCGTCCACCAGTTCTTTGGAGGCTACTGCCGGGTCGTGGAATGTTTCCGCAGTTTTGTTCTTGATATACTCGTAGTCGCCCCTTTTCGGAAACGCACTGCCGAATGCGCTCTCAAAAAGACCTGAACTGCCTGTCAGTATAAGAGATGATACCTTTTCGGGATGTGCGATGGTGAACAGGATGGCAATGTGCCCACCCAGAGAATTGCCCAGAACATGAACCTTCTCATATCCCTTGTATTCGACAAATTTTGAGACTGCCTCAACAAGACCACTGACCGACACCTGAAAAATGGGCAGGTCGTAAATGGGAAGAATGGGCACAACAACATTGTAATCATCCGAAAATTTCCGGATAATTCCCTGAAAATTACTGAGCGCTCCGAAGAGGCCGTGCAGGAGCATGAGAGTTTCTCCGCTGCCTCCGGATTCTAAGTATCGGAACCCATGTTCTTCTTTAATCTGTAAATCCATGAGTAATGGTTCGAGTGAATGTGCAAAAGTAGCAAAACACTTTAATAATCACACAGACTTTACTCTTTCAGATGTTCGGTAAACAAACCAGAGAATTACTCCGATGAGTAAAACGGCACATGCCTGATGGTAAACCCCCAGATCAACCGGTACCGCTCCGACACAATTTATGAGGGTAAAAATCCCCAGGGTTACCTGTAAAACAAGCAGCCCGGCGAGTAGTAACCACCCCCCTTTTCCGGAGACAAAGCCCGTGCTTTTGTACCCCTTCCAAAGGAACCATAAAACAATGATTGTCAGTATATAAGCAGTATTTCTGTGTAAAAAGTGGATGAGTGCGGGCATGAACGGGTTGGTATCATATTCCAGAAAACTGTTCAGTTGCCAGTGCTCCGGATCCAGCAATATGGCGGGAAAATATTCTCCACGGATATCAGGCCAGGTGGGGTAAAAAAGACCTGCTTTGGAGCCCGACATCATGGCGCCAAGAGCTATCTGAAAAAATGCAACACCGAGCATAACAACCGATAATTTATTTCCGGAGTTTAAGCCAAGTGGTCTCGGGGCTGGTCTGAACGCGATAAAAGCAGTCCATAGCAGGGTACAAAAAATGATAACTCCCATACAAAGGTGTAGCGTCAGATTGTACGCATTAACCCAGGGTCTTTCACGCAAACCGCTCGCCACCATGATCCAGCCAAAAAAGCCTTCAAGCCCGGCGAGTAATACAACGGCGATGAGCCAGTTCCGGAGTTCGCGGGTAAGCATACCCTTCCAGAGAAAGAATGGGAATGGAATGATGAAAACAAAAAACATCATGCGGGCCCAAAGCCGGTGAAAGTACTCCCAGAAATAAATAAACTTGAATTCGTCCAGCGACATACCCTTGTTTATTTTGTGGTATTGAGGCGTTTGCCGGTAGAGCTCAAATTCTGAAATCCAGTCGGCATCGTTGAGCGGAGGTATAGCACCGGTTACGATTTCCCAGCGGGTGATACTCAGTCCGCTACCGGTTAGCCTGGTAACCCCGCCGATGACTATTTGCATGAAAATCATGACGAGGCCCGTAACAAGCCATATTTTTACGATACCGGAAATTTGATCGGGCAGTGCCCATGCAGAAGTGCGAGAGGACATATTCTTTTTTTTTGAAACAAAAGTAGTGCTTCCGTTTGCGAAGTTTTCCCCAAAGCAACCTTTGTTCAATGAAATTTGGATAGTTTAAAAATTAGAGGCCTGCGGCCATCATCAGGGCTGTTAATTTGTGGAAAACCCCATAACTCAACAGAAGCAACCGGTTACTCATAGAAGTTACCAGCTTTATCCACAAATTATCCCCCGGATATTATCCAGCTGATCAACAAGTTGGAAGGTTATAAACATCGCGGTGAATAACGGTGAGTAAACAGGGTGTTTGTCTTTTCAGAAAAACACCATCTGTGAACAAGTGTTTGTAAAAAGTGGGTTGTTAACAGAATAGCTGCGTTATCCGGTTACCCCACTGTACTGATGTTCACAACTGTGAGGAATACGGAGCTTATCCACACAGGATATCAACAATTGGCATAAGTTAATGTATTGATTTTGTTATCTTTACAAAAGAGGGTCAAATGACATGTTGATATCTTTTCAAACAAAAAATATCGGTATTCAAGTGGTTCATTATGAATGGTATAGAAAAATACACAACGTATATGTGCTTAAATCGCAGTTTTTCGTCCCGGGAAAATTGTTTTAACTTGTATCTTTCACATTCAGTAACAAAATCCGTGCCCGATTTTGAGTTTGTTCATGATTCTCTCGCCGAGTCAAAAATGGCTTATTTTTGTCACCGGCAGAAAATCGTGAACAAGTTCGTACAGAAATTATACTGAAAGGCCGTGAATGCCGGATCAATCTGCCATTACTGTAAGAGAAGAAGATACTCTGTGAGGAGCCTGTTTCATTCCTGAGCAAATAATCGGAGTATTCATGGTAACTTTGCAGCTCTTTACACACCTTTAAATATGTACCGTTCCCACAACTGCGGAGAACTCCGCCTCGCCAACCTCAATCAGGAAGTCACACTCAGCGGCTGGGCTGCCACTATTCGCGACAAGGGCGCACTGCTTTGGATTGACCTCCGCGATCGCTACGGCATCACCCAGCTTGTTTTCGATGAAAACTATACAGCGACCGAACTGTTTGAAATTGCACGCTCTGTCGGCCGCGAATTTGTACTGCAGGCCACCGGAACCGTTATAGAAAGAGCCTCCAAATCCGGTAAAATTCCTACCGGAGATATTGAGATCAAGGTGACGGAGCTGAAAATTCTCAACATTTCCAAAACACCGCCTTTCACTATTCAGGATGACACCGACGGGGGAGACGATCTTCGCATGAAGTATCGCTACCTGGATTTGCGCAGGAATGCGGTACAAAAAAACCTGATTTTCCGTTCCAATCTCGCGATAGAGACCCGGAAATATCTGGCTGAACAGGGATTTATTGAGGTGGAAACACCGAACCTGATTAAAAGTACTCCGGAAGGCGCCCGTGATTTCGTGGTGCCGAGCCGAATGAACAAGGGACAGTTCTACGCACTTCCCCAGTCTCCCCAAACGTTCAAGCAGATTCTGATGGTGGCGGGTTTCGACAAGTATTTCCAGATTGTGAAATGCTTCCGCGACGAGGACCTGCGCGCTGATCGGCAGCCTGAATTCACTCAGATAGACTGTGAAATGTCTTTCGTTCATCAGGAAGATATCCTGAATATGTTTGAAGGACTGACGAAGCATCTTTTTCGCGCAGCACTCAGTGTTGAACTCTCTGATTTCCCGCGAATGACCTACGACGAGGCCATGCTCCGGTATGGTTCCGACAAGCCCGATACGCGCTTCGGAATGGAATTCTGCGACCTGACGGATGTGGCCAAAGGAAGGGGTTTTGTGGTGTTCGACAGCGCTGAATCGGTCATTGCCATCAATGCAACAGGCTGCGCTGAATATTCCCGCAAACAAATTGACGAACTGACAGAGTGGATAAAACGTCCGCAAATTGGCGCCAAAGGACTTGTTTACGTGAAATATGAGGCCGATGGTTCTGTTAAATCTTCGGTTGACAAGTTCTATTCTGCTGACGAACAGAAAGTATGGCTGGAGAGGGCCGGCGCTCAGCCCGGTGATATGCTGTTTATTCTCTGTGGCGAAGATGAAAAGACGCGCAAGCAACTTTGCGAACTTCGTCTGGAGATGGGCAGTCGTCTCGGACTGCGTGATCCGCAGAAATTCTGTCCGCTGTGGGTGGTTGATTTCCCTTTGCTGGAGTGGGACGAAGAAGCTGCGCGCTTTTTCGCCATGCACCACCCGTTCACCTCACCCAAGCGCGACGATATACCGAAAATGGAGAGCAACGATCATACCCTGCTCAAGTCCATGCGCGCAGATGCGTACGACCTGGTACTTAACGGAGTGGAAATCGGAGGAGGTTCCATTCGTATTCATGACCGCGATTTGCAGGCCCGCAACTTCAGGCTGTTGGGCTTCACTCCGGAAGAAGCTGAAGCTCAGTTTGGATTCCTGTTGGGTGCATTCGAGTATGGTGCTCCGCCGCACGGAGGAATTGCATTTGGATTTGATCGCCTGAACGCTGTGATGAACGGCGCCAATTCAATTCGCGACTTCATCGCTTTCCCCAAGAACAATCAGGGAAGAGATATGATGATTGACGCGCCGGATACCATCAAATTGTCGCAACTAGAGGAGCTGGGTATCCGCGTAGTGGTGGATAAACAGTAACACACCTTATATATATGCGTCAACTGCCCAATGCGCTTACGTTAGCCAACCTTTTTTGTGGTTGCTGCGCTCTGCTCTACACTCTGTACTGGCAGCCGGAGACAGCTGCATGGTTCACGGTAGCCAGTTTTTTGTTTGACTACCTCGACGGTATGGCAGCACGGGCGCTGAAGGTGAGTTCACCTCTCGGTAAAGAGCTGGATTCGCTGGCAGACGTGGTGAGTTTCGGGGTTGTTCCAGGCGCCATGTTGTATCAGATGCTAAGCGGCGCTCCTGCCGGACAAGCCGGTATCGTGATGGCAGCCCTGCCCGCATTTGTGCTGTCGGCATTTTCAGGACTCAGATTGGGCAAGTTTAACCTTGACACACGTCAGACGCAGTATTTTCTGGGATTGAGCACGCCGGCGAGCACCGTATTGGTACTTGGACTGGCGCTTTCGGTGCATCACGACCGGTTCGGTATGGCCGGTATTATTTCGGGTAATCCGTGGGTACTATATCTGCTGATTATCGCACTTTGTACACTCCTGATCAGTGAAATACCCATGTTTGGCATGAAAATAAAGTTTGCCAACTGGAAAGACAATGCTGTAAATGTTTTCTTTGTCGTCCTGTTTGCCGTTTTGTTTTTACTGCTGAAAGAGTTGGCGCTGACAGTAATCATCGTGTTGTACATCCTGATTTCTGTCATTTTCAGAAAAAAAGTAACCGGATAAATACCTGTTGTTTGATTGGAACAAGAGGTATTGGATTATAAATCAACCTTACAAGATGAAATTCATCGCAGAAATTGATATCATGCCACACCGCGAGTTGCTTGATCCGCAGGGAAAAGCCGTGGTAAACAACGTCAAGCACCTCGACCTGACAGGTATTCATGATGTACGCATTGGCAGGCACGTCACCATGACGCTTGAAGCAGCCAGCGAGGCTGAAGCGCGCGACAAAGTGGATACGGCCTGCCGCAAGTTGCTGGCCAACCTGATTATGGAGACTTACACGTACTCCATACAGTCGCTCTGATTCATGCTGTATATCGTCCCCACTCCAATAGGTAACCTGGAGGATATCACGCTTCGTGCCCTGCGTATCCTGAAGGAGGTATCTGTGGTGCTGGCGGAAGATACCCGCACCAGCAAGCGATTACTGGATCATTACGGTATTACAACCCCCTTGCGCTCATTTCACGCCCACAATGAGCATGCTGTGGTGGAGCGCGTAGTGGACGAGTTATCGGCTGGCGCCAACATAGCCCTTATTTCCGATGCCGGTACGCCCGGTATCAGCGACCCCGGTTTTCTGCTTTCAAGAGCCTGTCATCAGCGAGGGGTAAAAGTGGAATGTTTGCCGGGCGCCACAGCGTTTGTACCAGCTTTGGTGGCAAGCGGATTGCCTTGCGATACCTTCCATTTCGAGGGGTTTTTACCTCATAAAAAAGGTCGCCAGACCCGGCTGAAGTATTTATCAGCCCTTCCTCATACATTTATTTTATATGAATCACCCTTCCGCCTGATCAAATGTCTGGAGGAGCTGATAGTCCACTGTGGCTCGGCTCGGCAGGCCTGTGTCGCCCGGGAGCTCAGCAAACTGCACGAGGAAGTAGTGACGATGAGTCTGGAGGAACTGAAAGCGCATTTCACCCGAAAAGAGGTGAAGGGAGAAATTGTGGTTGTGGTGTCCGGGAGGCCGGACTGAGGTCGTGGGCTGCCACTACCTGGCGGCAGCGGCAGCTGTCAGCCCACATTCACGCCGGACTCCTGCTGGCGTTGTTTTTCCCAGAGTTCCGCATAGTAGCCTTCTTGTGCGAGAAGTTCTTCGTGGGTGCCCGACTGAACAATACGTTGGTCTTCGATTACGATAATTTTATCGAACTGGAGCATGGAGTATATCCGGTGGGTAATAATGATGGCTGTTTTATTGGCCAGTGCCGATTGCAGGTACCCCAGAATACGGCTTTCCGTATTGGTATCCACGGCGGAGAGGCAATCGTCGAGCAGGATGATATCGGGATGTTTGGCGAAGGCACGTGCGATACTTATACGCTGTTTTTGTCCGCCGGAGAGTGTGACACCCCGTTCGCCCACGATGGTGTCGTAACCCTCGGAGAGGCCGGTGATATCATCGTGAACAGCAGCACTTTTAGCAAAAAACTCAGCTTCTTCGCGGGTGACACCCTCCCGACCGAAGGCAATATTGCCAAGAACAGTGTCGGAGAACAGAAAAATATCCTGGGGAACATAGCCGATTTGCCGGCGAAGGTTGTACAGATCGTGTTGTGCAATATTCCTGTCATCAATCAGAATTTGTCCGCTGGAGACATCGTACATGCGCACGAGCAGGTCGGCGAGGGTGGATTTACCGCTTCCTGTACGACCAATAATGGCCATTTTTTGTCCGGGTTTCAGGGTAAACGAGATATCTTCCAGTGCTTTAATGCCTGTATCGGGGTAGGTGAAAGATACATTACGGAACTCGACTTTTCCCAGAAGAGGTGTTATTTCCGACGGGTGGATATTCCGGATGGCCGGTTCTGTTTTTAGAAACTCGTTGATGCGCTTCTGAGAGGCGGATGCCTGCTGTGTCAGGGAGGCTATCCAGCCAATAGCAGTAACGGGCCAGGTCAGCATGTTGATATAAATAACGAATGCTGTGATATTTCCGGCCGTCAGTTTTCCTTCAATTACCAGTAGCCCTCCTACGTATACTGTAATGATAATACTCGCTCCGATGAGCAGCGACATGAGTGGAAAGAAAAAAGCATCTACCCGGATCAGTTCGAGTGACCGGCGGCGGTATTCCTCGCTTTGATCTGCAAACCAGCGGCCCATGGCTTTTTCCTGCACATAACTTTTCACTACCCGGATTCCGCTGTAAACCTCCTGGGCGGTACTCGTCAGAACAGCCAGTTGCTGCTGAATTTTCTCACTTCTCTTGTTGATAATTGAGCTTACCCAATAGATAGACAGACTCAGAAAAGGGAGCGGCAGCAGCGACCACAGCGTGAGTTCCACACTCACACTGAGCATGGAAGAAATAGCAAGAATGAACAGGAAAATCAGATCGAGTCCGTACAGAATAGTGGGTCCGAGAAACATCCGCACCTTGGAAACATCCTCGGATATTCGAGACATCATATCGCCGGTACTGTTTCTTTTGTAAAATGCCAAATCCAGCTTCGTATAATGCGCGAAAATCTCTTTTCTCATATCGTATTCGATCAGACGGCTCATCACAATGATGGTCTGCCGCATGAAATACATGAAAAGACCCATCAGGATGGCGAGTCCGATCACAGCAGCGCCGAACAGAGCGATTTGTCTGCCCAATTCGGAAAAAGCTTCAGGATGCGCTTCGATACCACCGTGTTCCTTGTAGAAGCGAACTCGTTCAATGACTGTATCGAGTGCCTGACCAATAACTTTGGGTTGCCATACACGGAAGGCATTGGCCAGACCGACAAAAATTGTTCCGAGCAGAAACCTCCAGCGATAGCGCCAGAAGAATTTTTTGAGATAAGAGAGCAGGTGTTTCACGTATTACCCTAATGACCCGGTCAGGTCTGTGAGAGGAAAAAAGTATGTTTTCACAAAAGAAAGCAGATCAAACCAACAAAAAAACGCTGAAACTGTTCCCTTTTGCAGGTAAAATAAGTCTTAACAAACAAATTTTCATAAATACCGATAAATTTACAGCCAAATACGGGTGCAATCACTCGCCATTGCGCTGTATCTTTCACCATCAAACTGCATCAATTTATGGAAGCTTATATTGTGGCCGGGTATCGCTCGGCAGTGGCAAAAGCAGGCAAAGGAGGATTCAAAGCCTATCGCCCCGATGATCTGGCGGTGGATGTTATACGGCATTTGGTCGCCAGTGTACCACAACTCGATCCGAAGTCAGTGGATGACTGCATTGTGGGCTGCGCCAATCCGGAGGGGGAACAGGGCCTGCAGATGGGTCGTATTATTTCCAACCGCGCGTTGGGCAAGGACGCACCGGGTATGATAGTAAACAGGTATTGTGCTTCCGGACTGGAGACTATCAGTATTGCCGTGGCCAAGATCAGGGCTGGCATGGGTCATTGCTTCATTGCGGGAGGTGCTGAGAGTATGTCGCTCATACCCATGACGGGATACAAACTGGCACCGAATTACAATATAGCCTCACAAACCCCCGATTATCTGGTGGGAATGGGTCTTACAGCGGAGGCGGTGGCCTCCAAATGGGGTATCACCCGGGAAGAAGCCGATGCATTCAGTGTTCGGAGCCACCAGCGGGCTGCTGCCGCTATTGACGGCGGAAAATTCAGGGATGAAATTGTTCCGGTAAGTGTCCCTGAAATTTGGGTAGAGAATGACAAGCGAAAAGAGCGCACATACACTGTGGATACTGATGAGGGAGTACGCCGCGATACCAGTGTGGAGGGTCTTTCAAAACTGAAACCGGCATTTGCCGATGGCGGTATTGTGACAGCGGGCAACTCCTCACAGACGTCCGACGGAGCGGCATTTGTATTGGTGATGTCGGAAGAAATGGTCAAAAATCTTGGACTACAGCCCATAGCGCGTCTGGTAGCCTGTTCGGTGGCTGGTGTCGAGCCTATACACATGGGAATTGGACCATGTGCAGCCATCCCCAAAGCGCTGAAACAGGCGGGTATGAAACTCGATCAGATAGAAGCGGTGGAGTTGAACGAGGCCTTTGCCGCACAGGCACTGGCCGTGATCAGGGAGGGGTGTCTGAACCCTGATATTGTGAATGTAAATGGAGGTGCTGTAGCTTTGGGTCACCCGCTCGGTTGTACGGGAGCGAAACTGACCATACAGATTATCAATGAAATGCGCCGGAGCAACCAGCGCTACGGATTGGTAACTGCCTGCGTAGGTGGCGGGCAGGGAATAGCCGGTATTATAGAAAGACTGAACTGATTATGCGCCACTGGCAGATAAAAGCGTCGCTTTTCCTCAATTATTTTGTGTTCGCTATCCTGCTGAACAGCGTGGGAACGGTCATTCTGCAGGTTCAGAACAACTTCGGGGTAACAGAAGGCTCTGCTTCGGTGCTGGAGGCCTTCAAGGATTTGTCTGTTGCGGCTGTATCCTTTCTGCTTTCATCGTTTATTACCCGGATTGGCTACAAACGCTCCATGCTCATATCGCTGGGTTTTGTGAGTGCAGTTTGCTTTCTGATTCCTCTGGTACCATCATTTTGGGCTGCCAAACTGCTGTTTGCAGCGGCAGGATCGGGTTTTGCGCTGATCAAGATGTCGGTATTCGGTACTATCGGCCTGATTACCAAAGACGAAAAGGAACATATCAGTCTGATGAACTTTGTGGAGGCTGTATTCATGACAGGCGTATTATCCGGCTATTTTGTGTTCAGTGCTTTTGCCGATGATGCCAATCCGGCGAGTACATCCTGGATGAATGTATATTGGCTGCTCGGGGCTATCACCCTTGCGGCATTTTTTCTGTTGCTGACGGCACCGCTCGACGAGACACAGGCGAAACCAGCTGAAAAAGAGGCGGGCCTGGCTGACATCACGGCCATGTTCCGGTTGCTTGCTGTTCCTTTGGTACTTGTATTTATCCTGTGTGCTTTTTTCTATGTACTCATCGAGCAGAGTATCATGAGCTGGTTGCCGACTTTCAACAGCAAGGTTTTGCAATTGCCCACAACGCTGAGCATACAAATGGCCAGTATCATGGCGGGCGGCACCGCTCTCGGTCGTGCCCTGGCCGGATTTGTTATGAAGCGCCTGAACTGGTTTGTCGTACTGAACGCCTGTTTGCTTCTTGCCGCTGCACTGGTGTTTACAGCCATACCGCTTTCATCAGGGGTGGACGGATCAACAGCCACAGGGTGGGGGGATACACCGCTGGCGGCGTTTGTTTTTCCCATGATCGGGTTTTTTCTGGCGCCTATCTATCCTGCTATCAATTCACTGATACTGAGCGGTCTTCCCAGGCAACAGCAGGGACTGATGTCTGGACTGATTATTGTATTTTCCGCACTGGGCGGTACCACGGGTTCTATCATTACCGGACACATATTTGGTCGCTTTGGAGGAGAGAAAGCGTTTTATTTTTCCCTTTTTCCGATAACGGCAGTGCTGATCGGACTCTATTTTTTCCGGAAATTGCATCGCGATCGGGCCTCCTGACGCTATTTTCAGACCAGAAAAAAAATATATGGTCAATGAGTATTTTGATATAACCACCCTTTCGCCGTTGTACGAGGACGTACAGAACAGCGGGATGTTTGCGGATTCCAAATTTTTTGTTGACTGCATACCGAAGGCGGCTCCTGATGCCATATTCCGGGCCTACGAAGCAGAAAAAACAGTGCCCGGATTTGACCTGGACACCTTTTTGTCGCGGCACTTTTCTGCTCCGGAAGTTCCTGAAACGGGCTATATGGCCGCCGGAAAACTCATCAATCAGCATATTGAACAACTCTGGAATGTGTTGCTCCGGCCACCGGGTATTACAGACGAAACATCCACCCTGATTCCGCTTCCGCACCCGTATGTTGTACCCGGCGGACGCTTCCGGGAGATATATTACTGGGACAGCTATTTCACCATGCTGGGCTTGCAAATTTCCGGAAGAGAGGAAATTGTGCAGAACATGGTGGATAACTTTGCTTTTCTGACAGATCATCTCGGGTTCATCCCGAATGGAAACAGAACCTACTACCTGAGTCGTTCTCAGCCTCCTTTTTTTTCCCTGATGGTAAATTTGTTATCAGAGATGAAAGGTGCTGAAATCCTGATGCGTTACCGTCCCGAACTGGAGCGTGAATACGAATTCTGGATGTCGGGAGAGAGTAATACAGCAGAGTTTTTTTCACACAGGCGACTGGTTGCGTTACCGGGTGGTGTATATCTGAACCGGTACTGGGATGACAGGCCGGAGCCCCGGCCCGAGGCTTATTCCGAAGATGTACTTACGGCAAAAAAAGTTGAAAAGCCTGCTGAAGAAACATACCGCCATATTCGCGCAGCTGCCGAATCGGGCTGGGACTTCAGCAGCAGGTGGCTGGCCGATCCACACCGGCTCGAAACCATACAAACTACCGATATACTTCCGGTAGATCTGAATTGTCTGCTATACTTCCTGGAAAAAACGTTATTACATATATACCGTCAGCAACCAGATCGGGTGCCGGCCGATGTATTCAAGGAGCGCACCAGAAAGCGCCGACAGGCTATTCAGGATTATTTCTGGGACGATGAAAAAGGATTTTTCTTTGATTACAACCATACGAAGGGTGGCAGAACCGGTATCTGGACATTGGCTGGTGTATTTCCGCTGTTTTTCGGGATAGCTACAGAAGCACAGGCTGCCTCGGTAGCCCGTCATCTCGAGGATAAGTTTTTATGTCCGGGTGGTTTGGTAACCACCACCCTGACTACCGGGCAACAGTGGGATGCGCCCAACGGTTGGGCGCCCTTGCAGTACATGGCATGCAAGGGGCTCATGCAATATGGTTATACCGATCTTGCCGACAGAATCAGAAAAAACTGGCGCAGTCTGAACGAGAAAATCTATGCAGATACTGGTAAAATGATGGAAAAATACAACGTTTTGGATCTGAATCAGCCGGGTGGAGGCGGGGAATACCCCAACCAGGACGGATTTGGCTGGACTAACGGCGTTTACCTTGCCTTACCGTATCTTTGCCCTCCAAATTCACTCAAGAAATGAGTCGTTCCAAACGCACGCAGTCACTATTACAATTCGGTCTTTTCTGTGGCATACTCCTGTTTGTCAACATACTGGCCAACATATTCTACACCCATTTCGACCTTACGGAAGAAAAGCGTTTCACCCTCACTCAACCTACGCGAGAATTATTGCGCGGGTTGAACGACCAGGTTTATGTGCAAATTCTGCTCGACGGCGAATTTCCGGCCGGATTCAAGCGTTTGCAAACAGCTACCCGGGAGATGCTCGACGATTTTCGTTCAGAAACAGGCTACCTTGATTACCGCTTTGAAGATCCATCGGCGGGTAGTCTGGACGAAGTGAACGGCCGGAGAAAAGCACTGGCGGAAATCGGAATACAGCCTGTAAACCTGCGGGTGGCAGACCAGGGAGAAACCACGCAGAAACTGATATATCCGTTCGCGATTTTCCGGTTTGGCAGCAGACAAGTGGTAGTAAAACTGCTGGAGAACGAATCGGCCAGCCTGTCGCCAGAGGAAGTTATCAACAACTCCGTTACCCTGCTGGAGTATAAATTTGCCAATGCGATCAAAAAAATACTGGCGCCGGCACGGCCTGTTATCCTGTTTACCAAAGGGCATGGAGAGCTCGATGAAACCAGGGTGGCAGACCTCGACAGGAGCCTTCGGGCATTTTACGATACCGACCGCATCAGCCTCGATTCGGTAATACAGGTTAAACCCGAAGACTGTGCGCTGCTGATTATAGCCAAGCCGACCCTGACCTTCTCCGAGAAGGACAAGTTCAAGATAGACCAGTACATCATGAATGGCGGGCGCGTTTTGTGGTTGATAGACAGGCTAAGTGCAAGTCTGGATTCCATGCAATTAACCAGCAGATTTGTACCATCGGACTACCCGCTGAACATAGAGGACATGTTGTTCAAATATGGTGCCCGGATACAGCCCGATCTGGTACTCGATCTGGAATGCAGCAAGATCAAGCTCGTGGTGGGTCAGGTAGGAAACTCGCCCCAGTTTGCGCCTTTTCCGTGGTATTATCATCCGGCGGTGTTACCCGCGAGCGAGCACCCTATTGTGAAGAACCTTGACCGTGTTGATTTGAGATTCTGTTCTTCCATAGATACCATACGCACAAAAACGCCGGTAAAAAAGACACCGGTTTTGACCACCAGCCGGTATAGCAGGCTCCAGTTCAGTCCGATAGATCTGAACTTTGAGATATTGAAATATCAGCCGGATCCTGAAAAATTCGACAAGGGGAAACAGACAGTAGGACTGTTGCTGGAGGGTATATTCCCTTCTGCGTACGAGAATCGCGTATCGGGGGAAATGCTGTCGGGACTGGAACAGCTTGGGCTGACGTTTAAAAACGCCAGTGTGTCCACTCGTATGCTGATAATCAGCGATGGTGATGTAGCTGCCAATCATGTGCGTAATGCAGAGGAAAAGCAGTGGTTACCATTGGGATACAACCACATGGATGGAGCTACCTATGCCAACAAGGACCTGCTCCTGAACGCCGTGGAATACCTGATAGATCCTACCGGGGTAATAGAAGCCCGCACCAAGGAAGTAAAACTCAGGTTACTTGACACTGTAAGAGCCCGGGAGGAGGGTAATTTCTGGAAGGGAATCAATGTTGGTGTGCCGTTACTGCTCCTCGCCTTGCTTGGCTGGACTTTCAACTGGCGCAGAAAAAGAAAATATGCCCGTTGATCATGATAAAGCGCATAGTGAAAATGACCTTCCGGGAGGAAGAGGTGGACAACTTCATCAGGGATGTTTTTGATCAGAGCAAACAGAAAATAAGAGCGTTCCCCGGTTGTCTGCACATGGAATTGCTCCGGGATATCCGGCAACCGAATGTGTTATTCACACTGAGTTACTGGGAAGAAGAAACAGCGCTGAACAATTACAGAAATTCGGAACTATTTTCAGAAACGTGGGTTAAAACCAAAGTTTTGTTTTCAGATAAACCGAAAGCCTGGTCGCTGGAAATATTAGACACGCCCTGATTTTTTTAATAATCCGCAGTAAAATCGTCTTATGCATACTGAGTCTATCGGCAGATTAGTAGAGTCTGTGTCTTTTCACCATGACCTGGTGACAAACGGACTTTCTGCAGCCACACTGGAGGCCATTGAAAGAGTATCAGAGCCCAGGTACTTTCGGGACGGGGATATACTTTACGAACAGGGGGCGGTTCCACGCGGAATTTACAGGTTGAAATCGGGTCTTGTAAAAATTTCAAGTACTACACCAGGCGGACACAGACAGCTGGTTTACGTGTACAAGCCTGGCGACTGGATGGGGTACCGTCAGAATTTTACATCGGAACAGTACCCGATAGAAGGAATTGCCATCGGCGTTACCGAAACCGCCTTCATTCCAACGGAAGATTTTCTCCGACTAGTGAGAAACCATCAGGACTTTTCGTACAATCTTTTGCAGACCCTCAGTCAGGAATTTTCCGCCTGGGTGAACAGAACTGTTTATCTGGCGAGATTTCCGGTCAGAGTTCGCCTTGCCATCGGGCTGTTGTTTCTGGATAAACAATTCGGTGGAATGGGCCGGGAGCCAGCCACTATTCTGTTTTCAAGGACAGACCTGGCAGATATGATAGGAGCTACCATAGAAACAACTGTACGTACACTGGGAGAGTTCAAGAGCAATGGCTGGGTGGCTGCTCGTGGCAGAACCATGCGGATAAAGGACAGAAACGCACTGTTTCATTCAATAGGAGATATATAGGGATTCGTTTTTTTTAGATATTTGAGCCTGTTTTCAAACAAAAGCCTGTCAGGGATATTCACATCGGGTCCAAAAACGCTCAATTTGCCACCAGCAGAAAGTCCTGAACCGGCATCAACATCGCACATACATGAGCAAAGTTATTCCCGCACTCATCAGAACGCTTGGCGTATTCGGTGTATTCGCTGTATTACAGTATGTAATTATCTGGTATTTACTGGCTCCTGCGGGGCTTGTTGCCGGTATATTTATGTATAAAACCAGCGATGACCGCCCGATGTCACTCGGCCTTGTCATTGGAAGTGTGCTTTTCGGTGTGTTCGCCTATACCATGTCGAAGATACATCCGATTACCGGCTAAGTTTAGTCGTTCATACATACAGCGCATTTCACATCAAATCACCGTACTTTTGCGGCGGTAACAAAACCGCATTTACATGATTCAACGTATTCAAACCGTTTTGCTGTTCCTGGCGGCTGTTGCGCTGGGATTACAGTTCTTATTACCTTACGCGCAGTCCGCGTCGGGGCTTTCCGGTTCCTTCAGTGATGGCGTATTCAGCGTAAACGACCGTATTGGGTTACAAATCAACACCGGTCTGGCATTCACACTCGCATTGATAGCCATATTCCTTTACAGGAACCGTCCGGCGCAGTCTCGTATTACAACGCTGGCTATTTTTGCCGGAGCCGTACTTGCGGTAAGCGTTGCCACCCAGTGCTTCATCATCATACAGGAAGCGGGATCTGAGGTGGTGAATATCCATTATCAGCCTGGTATCGCTCTGCCTGCGTTTTCAGTGCTGCTTATGTGGATAGCCAACAGATTTATAAGAAAAGATGAGGAACTTGTCAGATCATCTGACCGGCTCAGATAACTCCGTTTATTAACTGAATATAACTGTCAATAGATGACTTCGCGACAAATACGCCGTCAGTTTCTCGATTTTTTTGCCTCCAAAGGGCATAAAATTATACCATCTGCACCTATGGTTGCCAAGAGCGACCCTACGCTGATGTTCATCAATTCAGGTATGGCGCCGCTCAAGGATTTTTTCCTTGGCAACCAGACGCCGCCATCCAAACGTATAGCTGATACACAGAAATGCCTGCGGGTAAGCGGAAAGCATAACGACCTCGAGGATGTCGGGTTCGATGGGTATCACCACACCATGTTTGAGATGCTGGGCAACTGGTCGTTTGGCGACTACTTCAAGCAGGATGCTCTCCGCTGGTCGTGGGAGTTGCTGACGGATGTTTACAAAATACCCAAGGACCGGCTTTATGTATCGGTTTTTGCCGGAAATGAAGCAGAAGGAGTGCCTTTTGATCAGGAGGCGTATGATGTTTGGAGTACCATGTTACCGACCGACCGTATCCTTCGTTTCGGGAAAAAAGAGAATTTCTGGGAAATGGGAGACACCGGTCCATGTGGCCCCTGTTCTGAAATTCATGTTGACCTGCGTTCGGAAGATGAGCGCGCACGTGTGGACGGGCGCACCCTGGTGAATGCCGATGACCCTAACGTGATAGAGGTGTGGAATAACGTGTTTATGCAGTTTGTGCGCAAGGCAGACGGTTCCCTCGAAGAGTTGCCGGCCAAATCGGTTGACACGGGTATGGGTTTCGAGCGCCTTTGCCGCGCGGTTCAGCAAACAACCTCCAATTACGCTACTGATTTGTGGTTGCCACTGTTCAATCTGCTGGGCGACCTGTGCGGACACAAATATCAGGATACTTATCCCAATACGGGTGCTGATCCGGCTACACTGAAAAAAGATATAGCCATGCGCGTGGTAGCCGATCACCTCCGGGCGGTGAGTTTTGCCATTGCCGACGGAGAGCTGCCATCCAATACAGGTGCCGGATACGTTATCCGGCGTATACTTCGACGGGGCGTTCGTTACTATTATTCATTTCTTGAGTTGAGAGAGCCAGTGCTTTATCGTCTTTTCCCGGTACTAGCCAGAGAAATGAATGATATATTTCCGGAGCTGGAAGCGCAGCAGGACTTCATCGTCAGGGTGCTGCTGGAAGAGGAAAAATCTTTCCTCAGAACCCTGGAGTCAGGCCTGAAGCGTTTCGATCAACTTGAAATAAAAGACAAAACAGTTGCCGGCACTCAGGCATTCGAATTGCTTGATACGTATGGTTTCCCGATAGACCTTACCCGTCTGCTGGCGCGTGAAAAGGGGCTTGCTGTAGATGAAGAGGGATTCACACAGGCTCTGGCTGAGCAGAAGGCCCGTTCGCGCAAGGATGCTGCCAAACAGGTTGGTGACTGGATGGTGCTTCGCGACGAGTCGGACGTCGCCTTTGTGGGCTACGATGAGCTTGAGACAGAAAACAGCTATGTCACCAAGTACCGCACGGTAAAAGTGAAAGACCAACCGCAGTATCAGATTGTACTCAACCGTACTCCGTTTTATCCGGAGGGTGGCGGTCAGGTTGGAGACACCGGCTATATGACTTTTGGTGATGAACGCGTTCGCGTACTCGACACCAAAAAAGAGAACAACCTGGTTATACACATACTGGAGCAATTGCCTGATAATATGGACACTCCTGCTGTGGTTTGCAGGGTGGACGAGCGAAAGCGCCGTCTGACCGAAAATAACCACTCGGCTACCCACCTGCTGCATGCGGCGCTTCGTCAGGTACTGGGCACACACGTACAGCAGAAAGGATCATATCTGGATGACCAGACACTCCGCTTCGACTTCCAGCACTTCCAGAAAGTATCAGATGAGGAAATTTCCCGTATCGAGGCGATCGTAAACAGAAAAATCAGGGAAAATATTACGCTGGAAGAGGCCCGCAGCTTGCCCATAGAAGAGGCAAAAAAGGCGGGAGCTATGATGCTTTTCGGTGAAAAATACGGAGAGACAGTCAGGATGATCACATTTGACCCTGGATATTCGCGTGAGTTGTGCGGTGGCTGCCATGTGAAAAATACTGGTCAGATCGGACTGTTCAGGGTTACGGCCGAGACGGCTGTAGCTGCCGGTGTGCGACGTATAGAGGCAACAACAGCCGAAGGAGCTGAAAAATGGATTGACAAGCAGCTGGAGCGACTGTCAGTCTACGACAATGCATTTAAAAATCCGAGAGATCCGGGCAAGGCTGTGGCTGACCTTCAGGAGGAAAACAAGCGTTTGCAGAAGCAGATAGAGCGCTTGCTTCAGGAACAGGCCAACGGACTGCGCGATGGACTCAGAAATCAGGTGCAGCAACTCAACGGTGTCAACTATCTCGCGCAGATACTGCCTATTCACGATGCCAATGCGGTCAAGACACTTGCGGCGGAACTCGAACGGGAACTCGGCAATGCTGTTGTTGCTTTCGGGGTAGTATCAGGAGACGGCAAACCGTCACTTACGGTTAAAGTCAGTGATAACCTGGTAAAGGAAAAGGGTCTTAATGCCGGTGTTATGGTGCGCGAACTGGCACAGAAATACCTGAAAGGCGGCGGGGGCGGTCAGCCCGGCTTCGCCACAGCGGGTGGTACAGATGCTGCCGGACTGAAAGATGCCGTGGATAGCATCAAAAACTATCTGAACTGATAAACGACAGGGGCACCGGACTGATCCGACGCCCCTGTTTTATATTCAGACGGTTATTTTCATGGTTATGCGCCTGTACGTACCTTCTGCGTGATGGCAGACGCTGATAATACACCGACCTGACGCCAAACTTCCTTCCCGTTTTTAAACATGACAAGCGTCGGGATACTCATGATGCGGTACTGTCCGGCCAGCGCCTGATTATTGTCTACATCAATTTTAATGATGCGGACCTCATCGCCCATATTGCTTTTGACCTCCTGGAGGATGGGAGCCATGACCTTGCACGGTCCACACCAATCAGCGTAGAAATCTACCAAAACGGGTGTTTCACTGTTGATAATGTCTGAGAAATTGACTTTCATGTGTTTGTATAGCAAGTTTTATTCGACCACGGATGCAATCAGGATATTCTCTCTGATCTGTACCGGGCACTTGAGCGAGTTGGAAACCAGGCAATAGCGGTGGGACTTTTCGACAGCATCCAGGATAACCGGGCGGAGTGATTCGTCTGTGATCATAATTGTGGGGTAAATCGTTATGCCTGTGAAAACAGATTTGCCATCCACTCGCTCAACGGCTCCCTCGGCTTCGCAGGAGATACCATCGAATTCAAATTTCATTCTTTTGGCAAAGAACTGAAATGTGTTGATAAAACAACCTGCAGCGGCACCGACGAGCAGTGTTTCTGGTGACCATAATCCCTCTTTTCCTCCGAATTCGGGTGGAGTAGCTGATTCAATACCGGGGGATACGCCATGAGCGTTGAGTAAAGTTACACCGTTTTCATGAAGTCCGGCTATGAGCTTGAAAATCATTGGTTGTTCCATGACTGTCTTTTTATAGTGAGTCGCCTGCTTCCTGAGAAGCGGGCGAAAAATTGCATTGACAGTACAAAGGTGCAGGCAATTGCGAATCTGCCACGGTGACATTAGTTACAGAACAGCATGATTTCCGGAAAATTCAGTTCATATTATAGTTAACGCCCAGGCGGACAAATCTGCCGGGTTGGGGATTGTAAATCAGATCGTCGGGGGAGCCCGTGGCGTCGAGGCCGGCGTGTTCGCGGTCGAAGACATTCATGATATTACAATAGACAAGAAACTGTTCGCTGAGAAACACCCGTGCCGTCAGATCCACCGTACCATACTGGCTGAGTAATTCGGGTCTGGAGTTGAGTTGATAGAGACTACTGTAAATAACCGATTTGCTTTTTGAATCGCCGATATGTGTGAAAGCGAAGTTCAGTTCCGTTTTTTTATTAATTTTAATATAGTTGCGCCACTGAATGATCCAGGCTGGCATATTGGGAATAAAATTCAGGTCAGGCAGATTATAGCCATGTAGCTCCCGGCCGCGGGCGTACTGCACATAGCACTCAGATTTGGCGGAAATACGGATTGTTCTGCCTGATTTTTTTGAAACAGGTGTATCCAGCAGTGTTCTGTTGCCGATTCGCGCGATCAGCTGCGTTCCCAGCAGCGTACAGGCTTTTTCCGGAGAATTCAGATACCCGTAGTACCAGGTATTGTCATTATTCTGCAGTAAATACCCCGGTCTGTACAGGTTATCGGCGCGTTGCCAGAAGCCAAGAATTTCGGCACCACTTCCGCCGGAGGAATTAAACCGGATGCCGAGTTCGGAGCCGAAGAACGACTCTGTGGCGCCAGAGCCAGCATTGGCGGTCAGTTTGAAAACCGGATTTTGGGTGGGATCAATGATGAAAGAGTTGAAATTTCCGTAGAGCGAGCCGTGTCTGAATCCGGTGGATGCGTTGGCCCGGAGCACCCAGGAACTGTCAATCATGTAAGAGATGCCCAGTCGGGGCGCCAGACGAACATTTTGTCCGGAGGCTATATTGAGCGAGCCACCTCCGATCAGGTGAAGTTGGGGGCCATGGTAGTCAAGGTGGGCGAAGAAATTACCATCCGCCAGAATTTCTGTTTCCGGGGTGATAGCGAGTGGCGGGTTTGGGCTTAATGTGCCGTCCAGAGAAACCGATACAGGTACCTGGTAATAAGATCCTGCAGGTATACCGAGTCCGCCGTGAAACTGTCCACCGGCGTGCAGTACTGTTTTGGCGCCTACAGATGCCTGCATACGTGATTCGATGCGGAGATCGGCTCCGTTGGCGATGGTATATCTTTCGTCGGAGGCATACCAGTTATAGATTCGCTTCAACAGTTCTGCTTCATCCTGAGCCGACATGCCGGTTTGGCGTCGGGCAACAAAATTGGCGGCACTCAGTCGGTCGAACACATAATTGGTGGTGGAAGAATTTCTGATCTGATAACTTTCCAGGGCAAATGTGTTATAAGTAGTCCATCTGGATCGACTTCTCTGAAATCCCATAGAGAAGGTTTCGAGTCGCTCGGCAATTCTGTTTGACGGATTGGCATAAGAAACGGCGAGCGGGTTAAGGCCGAGTACACTCCTGTCGAACCGCGACAACCGGTGGTATGTGAAGTGCAGGCCCCGCCAGGTCATATTCACACCGAACATACGGCTTTCATGCGGAAGCGTATTGGTTCGGGCTATACTGTCTTTGGCAGAGGAGACACCCCTGTAGTTGTTGTTTTGTACATAAACGTTGGAGTCGAGTCCGAATGGTAAATACCGGTTGGTATTGAACAGTTCCCGATCATAGTAATAATCTGCGTTATCGCGGATGGTACTGCTTCCATATATACTATACCTGAAAATATTCCGGTCTCGACCCAGTTTTCCGCCAAACATCAGGTCGAGGCTGTTGTAATTGAACCGTCCGAATGACAGATCGGCTTGTGTATAGACCGGGCGTTCCGTTTCCTTGAGAATGATATTGATAACCCCTGTACAGGCCTCCTCTCCGTAGATCGCCCCTGCCGGTCCGTAAGCCACCTCAATTCGTTCTGCCTGCCGGATGGGCAGCTGGGCACCGATAGACATACCCGGAGCAATGGCAGCCTTGATGGGCACATCGTTGATCAGCACCTTCATATACTGATTACCGGAGAGGCCCCTGACCATAAAAGTTTCTCCTTCCAGCGCGTTCCCGGGTTGAGATACACGGATACCGGGAGCGGCGCGCAAAACGTCGCCAAGCGTGACGAATCCGTTCTGTAAAATTTCTTCGGCTGTAATGACCCAAACAGTGAAGGGCTGTTCATCAGCCTTTTCGGGAGTTCTGGTAGCAGAAATAACCATTGTCTCCTTTCCTGACAAATCGAGACTCAGTACATCGTTTTCAGTCAGGCGTTCCGGAGTGAGGCGGAGTACATTTTCCTCCTGTGCCAGAGAAAGAAAAGGGAGTAATAACGGGATCAAAATAAGGTGTACTTTCACGGCTGAGGGTAATTTGGCAGCAAAAGTAACCCGTTACAGTCAACCATTTGGTCAAATGCCGTTAGATTTGCGAAATTCAAAAAGCAAAAACACTGTTTATGAGGTATATTCTTTTCTTTCTCTTTCCGATTTCCCTGTTTTCGCAGAAACAGATTACACTGGAAGATATCTGGCAGAAAGGAACATTTTCAGCCAAAGGCGTTCCCGGATTCAATTTCATGAATGACGGTGTGCGTTTTACCCGGCAGGAGGGTAGTGCTATTGTAGCGTACGATCTGCGTACCGGAAAGGCCACAGATACCATATTTGACGCCACCAATCTGAAAAGCCCGGCTTCCGGATGGAAAAACACATTTGACAGCTACCAGTTTTCCGGAGATGAGTCGAAAATGTTGCTTTCCGTGGGAAGTAACCAGATATACCGCTGGAGTTCGGATGCAGACTATTACGTACTCGACCTGTCCAGTCGCCAGCTTACAAGAATATATGAAGGGAGCAAACAGCGTGATGCTGCATTTTCTCCGGATGCAACGAAGGTGGCATTTGTATCAGGAAACGATTTGTACTACAAAAATCTGTCTACCGGAGAGCTTGTTCGTATTACCACCGATGGAGAGAAGAACGCTATTATAAACGGCTCCTCTGACTGGGTATATGAAGAAGAATTTGAGCTTGTAAGAGCCTATCAGTGGAGTTCTGACGGTAAAAACCTTGCATTTATTCGTTTTGACGAGCGCGAAGTGCCTGAAATGACCATGGAGATGTACCGAAACGGAGTATATCCCGAACAGGTTACATTCAAATATCCGAAAGTGGGGGAGAATAATGCAGTTGTCGGAGCTTTCATATACCATCTTGACGATCGGCGCATGCTGCCTGTTGCCATACCGGGCCGGGTTTCCGTTGATGGTCGTTTTGACGATTATATTCCGAGAATTGCGTGGACACCGGATGGCAGGCTTTGTCTCACCTGGATGAACCGCCACCAGAACATACAGCGGCTCTGGCTTGCCGAGGCACAGACCGGCTCCTGCCAGCTGCTACTGGAAGAACAGAACCAGTATTACATAGATCTTCACGATATTGATTTTTTGTCGGACGGTGCCGGTTTCATCATGCAAAGTGAAAAGAGCGGCTTCAATCATCTGTATCGTTATGATATGTCCGGAAAACAGGTTGCGGCCATTACCCGGGGAGACTGGGAGGTAACAGCTTATTATGGTCTTGATGAGAAAAACGGGCAGGTTTACTTTCAGGCGGCCATGAAAGATCCGTCCGGAAGAGAGATTTACACAACGAGTACCGGAGGGGACAAACTGAAAAAAATCAGTCAGGAGGAAGGAACCTGTTCTGCACAGTTCAGCAGTACCTTTGATTATTATATCCATTCATTTTCTGCGGCAAACAGGCCTCCGGTTTACACCGTTTGTGATCGGGAGGGTAAAGTTGTGCGTGAACTGGAAAAAAACAGTGCACTAATGGAAAAAATGTCGGAGTATGGGGTGTTGCCGGTTAAGTTTTTTCAGTTCAACACGTCAGAAAATGTCAAACTTAATGGCTGGATGATACGTCCGGAGGGTAGTGAATACAGCGGGAAACAACTGCCGGTTCTCATGTTCGTTTACGGAGGTCCGGGCAGTCAGCAGGTTACCGATGCCTGGAAGGGAGCCAACTACTGGTGGTTTCAGATGCTGGCACAGCGTGGATATGTAGTTGCCTGTGTGGACAACAGGGGTACGGGCGCTCGCGGAGAGACCTTCAAGAAAATGACCTACAGGCAATTGGGTCATTATGAAGTGATTGATCAGATTGAGGCGGCGAAATACCTGGGTACATTACCCTACGTTGATCCGAAGCGAATCGGGATATTTGGATGGAGTTACGGAGGTTACATGTCGAGTAATTGTTTGCTGAAGGGTAAAGAAGTGTTCAAGGCGGCTATTGCGGTAGCGCCGGTAACCAACTGGAAGTGGTACGATTCTGTCTATACGGAGCGTTATATGCAGACATACCTGGAGAACAAGGATGGTTATGAGCAGAATTCACCTGTCAACTTTGCGGATCAGCTTCAGGGTAACTACCTGCTTGTACACGGTATTGCTGATGACAATGTACATTTTCAACATTCAGCGGAGATGGTTAACAAACTCATAGCTGCGAACAAACAATTCGACAGCATGATATACCCTAACAGAAATCACGGTATTGGCGGGGGAAATGCACGGATTCATCTCTTCACGATGATGACCAGATTCCTTGATGATAAATTGAAAGGATAATGGATGGGAAGCATGCTTCAATATTAATTCCACCGGCTGGAGGTATCTGCGAATGCGCAGTTATGAATAAACCGGATTACCTTTGTAATGCTTAAAAAAGAATAGTGTCATTGTCGCCTACACTACTTGTTGATATTGCTGTCGGTTCCGTACTGGCTTTGGTCATGTTCGGTGTGGGTTTGTCGTTGACCTTTTCCGATGTCGCCCGTGTGTTCAGAAAACCCCGGGGGTTCGTAACGGCCCTGAGTGCGCAGATGCTGGGTTTGCCTGTCATCGCATTTGTCATTGCGTTGTTTTCTCCTGTTTCGGATGAACTCAAAGTGGGTTTCATTATTCTGGCGGCAAGTCCTGGTGGAGCCACATCCGGGTTCCTGACTTACTTGTGGAGGGGGAATGTAGCATTATCGTTATCACTTACCTCTGTGAACAGCCTGCTCACCCTGTTTTCCATTCCGGTGGTGGTGAATCTGGGTCTTCATGTATTTATGGAAAAGACGAGCGACCTCCACCTGCCATTCTGGGACACGTTTGCCCATATATTCTTCATTACTATCATACCGGCGACCCTGGGAATACTCATCCGGCGCAGGTTTCCGCTGACTGCCGAAAAAATAAGCAAACCATCCAAGTACATCATGTTGAGTCTGCTGGCGGTGGTTTTTGCCATCAAGTTATTTGCCGGAGAAAAGCACGGAGGGTCGGGTCTTACACCGGAAGATTTTATTACCATCACTCCGATAGCGTTGATTCAGAATGCCAGTTGCCTGTTATTTGGATATTTTGCCATGAAAAAAATGGGTCTTCCGCATTCTTCGCGTGTAACAGCTGCGATGGAGAGCGGAGTACAGAATACCACACTGGCTTTTCTCATCGCCAGCACCATGCTCGGAAATCAGGAAATGGTGAAACCCGCGCTTGTATATTCCATGTATTCATTCTGGACGGCCTGCATATTTGCCTACACAGCCAACAAGATAGCCGGATCAAAATCGGGTATCAATCTCCAGGATTACTGACAAGTTTATAGATTACTATTCTGGACGGGCTTGCATCCAGGTCCATGGCCAGCGTTTGTATATTTAACAGGTACAAACCGTCCCTGATTTCATTGGGCACATATATCATTTCAGTAATAGTACAATCCGTTCTGATATTATCGGGATACTGCCAGAAAGCCTTGTGGCCCAGCAGTTTTCCGCCATCCACCTCTCTGTCCACAGACGGGAGATCAATCAGCAGGTGCCTGATACCTTTGTCAACCAGAAATGACACGGCTTCGTGGTGCAGATATGGCGGGTTGGAATCTGACCAGTTGACTGTTTCTTTCCAGGTATCATTGGGAAAAGTTCTGATGATCAGGGCGCTGACGTCCGGGTTGGAGATACAGTCTTCGAGTTGTTCTCCGAGAATGATCCTGTCGCCATCGTCCATGCGTTGCGGATATACACTGACAAGAGCAGCGATGAAGTGGTGTTCTTTCAGACATTCCCTTATTACGTATGACTCCCGGGCAATATGACCGACACACTCTGTGTGTGTACCATTGCCGTGCGGGTTAATTTTCACGTTGAAAAAATTGACAGAGCCCCCTTCGGCGGTACTTCCTACAAAACTTTCAGCTCTGACTGGGGAGAACTCTGGCAAAGGGGCCCAGAAACAATTGGGGTTTTCAGAGCCGTTTTTCAGGGGTATAGTCAGGTCAACAGGTTGAGCCAGGTCAGCCTGCAGGGTTTGTGAGCCGGTACGAATGGTTGCGATCATATTCCGTTTGTTTTAGAGACTACAAAAGTCGTATAATCAGTTGTCTGGAAACATGAAAAAATGCATAAAGGACAGAGAAAATATAGCAGCGCCAGAAATTGGTACAAAACAGTATTTACCAATCAGGAAACCAATCAGGAATTATAATACATTGATTTTTAACACAATAATTTTTTTGTCCGGCTGGTATCATCATATATGATCGGCCAGATCACCTGTCAAAATGACAACGATCAAGCATCGTCTTAAGTACGGTCACCGGAGGGTAGATCGGGGTGCGGGTACTTTTGACCAAAATTCAGACGAGATGAAAAATCAGATTGCATTTTTATTCCTTTTGACGGTATCGCTTGCGAACGCGCAGCAGAACTGTCACGCTACGGGAGGCAGTATGAGAATCAAGGGTACGTCCAATGTGCACGAGTGGGATTGCAGTGGTTACGAGGTTCGTGCCAACGGCTCTCTGACAACTGACGCATCGGGGCTCAAGACGATTAACTCTTTGTATGTTGAGATACCGGTTAAAGCAATCAAAAGTACAAAGGGTTCCATTATGGACAACAAGATGTACGACGCCCTGAAGGCGGATGGCAATCCCAATGTTGCGTATTCTCTGGAAAGGGTAACGGGCATTAACAAGCGCGGTAGCGGGTATGACATCAATACAACCGGTTACCTCAAAATAGCAGGTGTCTCCAGGAAAGTGGATATGTACGTCTGGGGGCAGGTTGGCGGTGACCAGAGCATCACCTTTAACGGCTCCAAAAAAATCAAAATGACAGATTTCGGCATCAGTCCTCCAACGGCCCTGATGGGAACCATGACCACCGGAGACGAGGTGGAAGTGATCTTCCAGGTGACGTTGAAACAATAAAAACATTCAAAAACGAATTTCTTATGAAAAACGGTTATTTTATTCTGCTTTTTGCGCTGCTTTTTGGCACACAGGCCATGGCACAGCAGCCCGCCATTCAGTACGCCCGCTCCTGGGATAAGGATGGTATCAATGTTTTCGAACCATCCAAGAAAGCTGAACAGCCGGAGTACACCGGTTTCAAGCTTCGTATCGGTGGTTCTTTCACACAGGATTTTCAGTCGCTTACGCATTCCAATGCTGCCAACTATGTGAAACTTTCCCCCACAAACCCGGTTAACAAGAACCTGCTTTACGGCGTGGTAAAGGCTGAAGACAGCACCTCTGTTACGCTGAGAGGTTTCAACCTCGCGATGGCCAACCTGAACTTTGATATTCAGATTGGTGACGGGGTTCGGGTTGCGCTTGAAAACTATATGTCCACACGTCACCACAACGAGTTTTGGGTAAAAGGTGGATATATCCAGTTTGACAAGCTGCCCATGTTTGGCAATCCAAAGTGGTTCTCTGACTACATGCGTGTGAAAATCGGTCACTTCCAGCCCAACTACGGCGATATGCAGTTCCGTCGTTCAGATGGTGGTAACACCATGTACAATCCGTTCTGCGAAAACCTGATTCTCGACGCATTCACTACAGAAATCGGCGGTGAGGTTTACGTATTCCCGGTTGACGGATTAATGGGTATGGTTGGTATGAGTTCAGGCTTTATCAAAGGAAATATCGAAAAATACCCGGATGCTGTTAATACCAGCGGTGTAGTGGCAACCAAAAAGACCCCTTCTGTTTTTGCCAAAATTGCTTACGACAAAACGTTCAATGATCTTCGTTTCCGTTTGTCAGCCTCTTTATACACCAATCCGAATATACAGGGCAATACGCTGTATGCCGGCGACCGCACAGGATCTCACTATTTCCTGATGATGGAGCCAGCTCTTCAGTCAACGGGTGTTGCTTCTACGGCTACCGCCCAGTTTACTTCAGGTCGTTTCAACCCGAATGTACCCAACAAACTGACAGCCATCATGATTAATCCATTTGTGAAGTACAAAGGACTTGAGGTATTCGGTACTTATGAGATCCTGAAAGGAGCAGCTTATTCAGACGTGACAGAGGGCCGCTGGAACGACCGCAATTTCAATCAGCTTGCAGTAGAGGGTGTTTACCGCTTCCTGAAAAATGAACAGGCTTATCTGGGTGCCCGCTACATCTCCATGTCTGGTGAGCCTGGTGGTACAATCCTCAATACGGATGGTACCTACGCAAATATCACCATTACTCGTAAAGCAATTGTTGCAGGTTGGTTTCCGACCAAAAATATGCTTCTGAAAGGTGAGTATGTACTTCAGCAGTACAACGATTTCCCCGCAGCAGACTATCGCAATGGAGGTAAATTCAACGGCTTCATGGTTGAAGCGGTAATTGGCTTCTGAATTTTTGAATGACTTTTGTATTGGCGGGCGCCTCTTGACCGAACAGGCTCTGAGACGCCCGCTGTTTAAAAAAGCTCCAAAAAATCATGAACTACAGACGAGTTCCCGGATTTTTGAGCACGAGTCTGGCAATTTTGTGTCTGATACTCGCGGGTTTCACCGCTGATTCCAGTCCGGCAAACAGAAAACGAATCAGAATCGAGGATCAGAGCCGATTGTACCTCCAGGGAACTTCCAATGTGAATTCGTTCACTTGCGACTGCGAAGACCGATTTGAACCCCTGCTCATAGAAGCGGAACTGAACAACGGTTATTCGCGTTTCAGGAATGCGGGCCTGTCTCTTGGAGTGAAGAAGCTGAACTGCAAGAATCGGAAAATTGACACAGACCTTCAGAAAGCGCTTCTGGCCGACCAGTATCCCGATATCAGGGTTTCGCTGGTAGATACGTGGCAGAATACAAAATGTACTGATGGTTCCTGCTATAACTGGTTCGACGTTCAGGCAAACGTCATGATAACAATTGCCGGGGTAAGCTCGAAGGAGTTTATCAGGGCAAAAGCCAGAATGCTCGGCCCGAACAGATTTCAGTTGAGAGGTGAAAAGTGGCTCAAAATGAGTTCATTTGGCATCATACCGCCTGAGGCGATGTTCGGAATGATCAAGGTGAATGACGACATTACATTCCATTTTGACCTGGTCGTAGTTGTTGACGAAAACATGTAGAACCCCCAATTACTTGTGGTACAAAAATCAACTTCGGATTATGAAAAGATTTCTGATGAAAGTGATTATCGGCGGCCTTGCGCTCTTGCTTTTGAGCGTTGTAGCGCTGATACTCGTTGTAAAATTGATGCCCTGGCTGGCAGAGGAGTATTACGACCCGATGTTCGATCTGGATATGAACTCATCCAAAGGCTGGCTGTTCTTCGTACACCCGTTCGTTCTCAGTCTTGCCATCGCCTGGTTCTGGCGTCGTTTCAAGGGCCTGTTTCACGGCTCTTTCTGGTGGCGCGGAATAGAAGTGGGGGTAGTTTACGGCCTTATAGCCACGATTCCTTCCATGTGGATTACCTATAGCTCACTGGCAGTTTCCCTGACTATGATTCTGACGTGGGTAGCCTACGGATTTTTCCAGGCCATCGTACTGGGTGTTATATACGCCAAAATGAGCCCGTAGCCAGTCGGGTATGCTGTTTTCCGGCGGGAGTGTAGTGGGTCACTGCACTCCCGCTGTATTTTGATACGCAGTACATCGTGGAAATTGACCTACTTTTGCAGGTCTGAACGACGAAGCATATCATGTACTCCACCCACGAACAACGACGCCTTTTCGATCTGTCGAAACTATTGCTCAGCGGCAGACAAACAGATCTTTTTTCTGAACCTCCGGCACAAACGGCAGAGGATCTCCGTCAGGTACTGCAATACCACGAATGGCGCTATTACGTACAAAATGATCCGGTAGTAAGTGATTCCGAGTATGATCAGTTGTATAAGCAGCTTGAAGCGCTCGAACGCACCCATCCTGATTTAGTTACGCCCGACAGTCCTACTCAGCGGATTGGGGTGGATCTGCTGGAAAATGCTGTTCAGGTGAATCATCTGATGCCCATGCTTTCCCTCGACAACAGTTACAATGCCGAGGACCTCAGGGCATTTGACGAGTCGGTAAAAAAACTCTGCAAACTGGAGGTGGATACCCATATAGAGTATTGTGTTGAGCCCAAGTACGATGGTGGAACAATTGTCCTGGTATATGAAAATGACCGCCTTGTACGCGCTGCCACCCGTGGAAATGGCTATACGGGCGATGAAATAACCGCCAATATGCGTACCCTCCGTACGGTGCCGCTCAAAGCGGCTTTTTCCAGACACGGTATTTTCAAAACCGAACTCAGGGGTGAGGCACTGATCAGGAAAGATATTTTTGAAAAAATAAACGCTGCCCGTCAGGATGCCGGCGAACAAACATTTGCCAACCCCAGAAATGCAGCTACGGGAGGGCTCCGTATGAAAGACCCGCGCGAAGCGGCTGAACGCGGACTGGAAGCCTTTGTTTATCAGCTTGGATATGCAGCAGACGAGCAGGGAAATAATGTGCTCGGCCAATTCCGTTCGCATGACGAGAGTATCCATTTGCTCGAGTCGCTCTCCTTTAAAACACCGCTTGTCAAGGCAAATGCTTCCCAGCACCTGCCCGCCACCAGGTCTTGCAGTAACATCGAAGAGGTGATTGCTTTCTGCCAGTCGTGGCAGGATTACCGCGATGAATATCCCTATGAGCTGGACGGAATGGTAGTGAAAGTGAACAGTCTGGAATTACAGGAGCGATGCGGCTATACCAGTCATCACCCGCGATGGGCAATGGCCTTTAAATTCAAAGCCAGGCAGGCAACCACCCGCCTGCGCGACGTGGAATTTCAGGTAGGTAAAACCGGAGCTGTTACACCGGTTGCCAAGCTCGATCCGGTACCATTGGCGGGGGTTGTGGTACAAAATGTCAGCTTGCACAACGAAGAGTTCATTTTATCCAAAGATATCCGAATCGGTGATCAGGTGCTGGTTGAAAGAGCCGGCGATGTCATTCCCTACATCGTGAAAAGTCTGGCTGAACTTCGGGATGGTTCCGAGCGGCCCGTTGAATATCCGAAAAATTGTCCGGTTTGTCATTCAGTACTTGTCAAACCTGAAGATGAGGCCGTGTGGCGCTGTGAAAACGCCGCCTGCGAAGCACAGGTGCTGGCCCGGATGATATTCCATACATCAAAAGCGGCCATGGACATAGAAGGAATGGGGGAGAGCACCATCGAGCGCTTTTACAAACTCGGTTGGCTGCATACCATTGCCGACCTTTATCGTCTGGACTACGAAAAAGTAGCCAGGCTGGATGGATTCGGCGAAAAATCGGCTGCTAATCTGAGAATTGCCGTTGAAAAGGCAAAAGGAAATCCGATTCAGCGGCTCCTTCACTCACTCAGTATTCATCACCTGGGTCAGAAAGCCGGCAAACTGCTGGCTGCAGAAGTGGAGCACGTACTCGATTTGCAGGAGTGGGACATGGAGCGTTACCAGCAAATCAAAGATGTTGGTCCTGTACTATCCGGAAATGTGTATCATTTCTTTCAGAATGAGCAGAATCTGGCTCTGCTGCGCGAAATGGAGGAACTGGGGGTGAACATGAGGCAAGCCCCTGAAGACCGGAAGTCAGATGTGAACACAGAGGGGTCCCTGTACGGTAAAAGCATCCTTTTCACCGGAACATTGTCGCAGATGACCCGTGAAGAGGCAGAGAAGCGCGCCGCCGCAGCGGGAGCAAGCATTGCCTCCGGGGTGAGTAAACATCTGAGTATTCTGGTTGTGGGCGAAAAAGCCGGTTCCAAGCTCAAAAAGGCCCAGGCACTTGGTACCATTGATATATGGAGTGAAGTGGAATTTATTGAACGCACCTCAATATAAAATTATGCATCCCGTTGACACATTACAACTGCATTTCAACCCGGACCAAATGCTCGTTTTGAATGCTGCTATGGCATTCCTCATGTTCAGTGTAGCGCTGGACATACGTCTGGAAGATTTCAGGAGGGTTGTACAGTTTCCCAGATCAATCGGGGTGGGTATTCTGGCCCAGTATCTGATATTTCCGCTTCTTACGCTGGCGATTATTGCCATATTCAACCCGCCGGCCAGTGTTGGCCTGGGTATGGTACTGGTGAGTATGTGTCCGTCGGGTAACATGACCAATTTTCTGTCGCACTTTGCCAAAGCCAATGTAGCCCTGTCGGTGACTCTCAATGCTATCATTATTCTTTCGGCTTCTTTTCTCACGCCGGCAGGTTTCCTGTTCTGGTCGGCATTCGTACCCGATTCAGAGGCTGTCAGACAGACGTTCGAGATCAGCTTCAGCCAGATGGTTGTTATTATTGTGGAACTTATTGTTGCACCGCTTCTGATCGGTATGTGGCTGAATGAGAAAAAACCTGAATTTGTAGCTAAAATCAGACCCTGGGCCCAGCGTATTTCACTGCTTCTTTTCTTTTCCATTCTGGTTCTTGCCCTCCTTGGTAACCGGGATAATATTGTCAATTTCCTCGGTTTTGTGTTTGTACTTGTTGCTGTTCACAATGGCGTTGCACTAGCGCACGGTTATGCGCTGGGGCGGCTTTTCAGGTTGCCTGAACTCGACTGCCGGACGCTGGCATTTGAAACGGGCATACATAATACCGCTCTTGGGTTATTGCTGATTTTCAAATTTTTTGGTGGACTGGGTGGTATGGCCCTCATTGCTGCCTGGTACGGCATCTGGGATCTGATTACCGGTATGTCGCTGGCCTGGTACTGGAAAAAACGTCCGGTACAGCAGTAGTTTCACGCTATTCCGCCGAATTGGGTTAATTTTGCGGCCAGAATTGAATGTCATGCTGGAAAAACTGCAAGCAATAAGAGAAAAGTTTCTGCATCTGGAAGAGCAACTGTCGGATCCCGGCATTGTGGCCGATATGGACAAGTCCAAAAAAGTAAACAAGGAATACAAAAAACTGCAGCCCCTCGTCATTACGGCCAACCGGTATGAGAAGGTGCTGCACGATATGAACAGTGCAAAAGATGTACTGGCTACCGAATCGGACCCGGATATGCGCGAAATGGCCAGGGATGAAATTTCCATGCTGGAACCTGAGCTGGAGGTGTTGGAGGAAGAGCTGAAAGTACTGCTTACCCCCAGAGACCCCGAAGATGAGAAGGACGTAATCTTTGAAATCCGCTCCGGAACAGGCGGCGATGAGGCATCTCTTTTTGCCGGCGACCTCTATCGCATGTACAGCAAATACTTCGCTGATCAGGGCTGGGAGGTGGAACTGCTGGAAGAAACCCCCGGAACGGTGGGCGGGTATTCCAAACTGGTTCTGGAGGTGAGTGGCGACAATGTTTACGGAAAGCTGAAGTTTGAATCGGGGGCCCACCGGGTACAGCGGGTGCCCGAAACAGAAGCCAAGGGGCGCGTACACACTTCGGCTGCCACAGTAGCCGTACTGCCCAAGATGGAACCGGAAGATATTGATGTCCGTAAAGAAGACATTCGTACTGACGTGTTTCGCGCGTCGGGTGCGGGTGGGCAGCACGTAAACAGAACAGAGTCGGGCGTGCGATTCACACACCTTCCGACCGGAGCTGTGGCGGAGAGTACAGAGAGCCGCTCGCAGCATAAAAACCGGGAAATAGCGATGGGCCGACTCATCCAGCAGATAAAAGAGGCTCAATTGGCCAGGGAAGCCAATGCCCTGTCGTCGCAGCGGCGAAGTCTGGTGGGCTCCGGCGACAGGTCAGAGAAGATACGCACATACAACTGGCCTCAGAACCGCGTCACCGATCACAGGCTGGAGGGCGACAACAAAAATTTCAACCTGGACCGGGTAGTGGAGGGGGAGCTGGGCGAACTGATAGAGGCGCTGACAATTGCCGATAATGCGGCAAAACTTCAGGCCGATGTCGCACAATAAGACATATTCGCGTTTCTGGCGTCTCCGGAGAGCATACGGTGTGGCTGGTGCTGTTATATTCAGCTACCTGTGGCTTTCCTTTATGCGGAAATTTCGTGGGCCTGTTTGGTATGAAAACGCTTTACAGAAACTGCATGTCCGGAATGCAGAGCGGGTGAAACAGGCCGTACTCGATCTGAAGGGGCTTTTTATCAAGCTCGGTCAACTGCTTTCCATCATGGGGAATTTTCTTCCTGCGGCATTCCAGAAACCCCTTGAGGCTTTACAGGATCAGATACCGGCCCGGCCGACTGATGAGGTGCGCGATCGTATTTTCATGGAGTTTGGCGCTTATCCCGAAACCGTCTTTGCACGATTTGACGAGCAGCCAATCGCTGCCGCCTCTATTGGTCAGGCCCATCGTGCACAGCTGCATGATGGAACGGAAGTGGTGGTTAAAATTCAGCATCTGCGCATTGAGCGTATTGCCGCGGTGGATCTGGAAATAATCCGGAGGCTCACTTCCATTGTATCATTTTTCTATCATATCAGGGGTATGAACTATATGTACACCCAGATAAAGAAAATGATAGAAGAGGAACTGGATTTTTACCGGGAGGCTGCCAATATGCAGCTGATAGGGAAGAACCTGGAAAATGAACCCGGGATAGTGATACCCGAAGTACATACCGCGTATTCTACCTCAAGGGTGATGACCACTACCTGGCACAGTGGAGTAAAGATATCCGATCTTGAACAACTGGATGCCTGGGGTCTTGAAAGAAGAGAGCTTGCCACTCGTGTGCTGCGGGTATATTCAAAAATGGTGTTTGCCGACGGGATATATCATGCCGATCCCCATCCGGGAAATATACTTGTAAAACAGGATGGCACACTCGTTTTGCTTGATTTTGGTGCTGTGGCAGAAATCAGCCCGGTACTTCGTTCGGAAATTCCGTTGCTGATAGATGCCGCTATCAAAAAAGATACCCGCGCGATGATTGTTTCGCTGAAAAAGATGGGGTTCATTGCGGAGGGCAGAGAGGCTGAGAAAGTGGCCATAAGAATGATTGGAGCTATTCAGGATTTTCTGGAGAATGAGGTCAGTTTTGAGGGGATGAATCTGAGAGAAATAAAAGTAAGTCCGTTTAACAACAGCCTCACCAAACTGATCAGCGATGCCGGTTTGAAAGGATTGAGTGGCGCTGTACAGGTACCCAAAGATTATGTTCTCTTCAACCGGATGGCTACTTTGCTGCTTGGATTAAGCAGTACACTGGATTCCCGGTTGAACCCGCTTGATGTAATCAGGCCGTATGCCAGGCGTTTTGTATTTGGAGAAAAAGAGAGCCTTTTTACCTTTGCAAGCAGGGTGCTCAAGCGCGGGGCGACCAACCTGATCGGCCTGCCGGAGGAAATAAACCGGGTTCTTGCCCTTATACAGCGAGGAGAACTCGAATTCAGGTCTTATGATATCCGCGACAGTGCAAAACTTGTTCACAGCGCATTGAGGCAAATAATCTTTCTCATACTGTCACTTGCTACAGCGGCGTTCGGATGGCTGCTGAGAAAAGAAGGAGACTATGAGTTATCGGGAATAATCTTTGGTAGTACTGCCGTATGCCTGTTATGTTTGTTTCTGGAGATGAAACGTGGCCGGCGACTCGAGGATTCAGACTGAACATTTCCCCCTGAAAATCTGTTGAAAAAGCCGTTATTACTTCTTGTCATGAAATTAGAGGCAGAAATAAAGAGCACCAAGCCCATGTCGCCGCGCGAACGCGCGGCGATCAACCTGCTGTTCACAGCCAGTTGGCTTGATTGCCGGATTACAAGAATTCTGAGGCCATTCGGTCTCACGCCTCCCCAGTACAACATACTTCGCATCCTGAACGGCAGCTATCCGAAAGGCCTGTCGGTGCTGGATATCAAGAATCGCATGCTCGACAGGAGCAGCAATGTCAGCCGCCTTGTGGAAAAACTGCGTGTGGCCGGACTGGCAGAGCGCATCCAGCATGATGGCGACCGTCGTATGGTGACAGTGACAATCTCCGATTCTGGCCGAAAAATGTTGTCTGAGATAAGTCTGCCTCATCCGGGTGGCGCCATGACTGAGGCAGAGATGCTTGAGCTCTCTCATTTACTCGACCGGTTCCGGGAGCAGTGAATCCTGATTATCCAACGTTTACAACCCTTTTATGACTGATACAATGCTCAGGCTGGAGCTTTTCACACCGTACGATGATGAAAGGCCGGTTTTTCTCACCGGTAACTTCAACGGGTGGTCTGTGCGTGACGAGCGGTACAGAATGACCAAAACCGGTGAGGGTCGCTATGAATATAACTTCCAGTCTGTCCCGCCCTCTATAGATGTGCTTGAGTACAAGTACGTGAAGGGGGGATGGGAGTCGGAAGAACTCGGAGAAAACGGCTTCCCCCCCGGCAACCGCCACCTGCCTGTTTCCGGTGTTCAAGCCAGCGATGTGGCACACAGATGGAAGTCGCATACACCCGGTTACGATCCGGTATTCTATCCGGATATACAGATACTGTCAAAACGTTTCAATGTGCCTCAGTTGCGCAGGAGAAGACGTATTTCAGTGCTACTCCCCTGGGATTACCAGCAGTCGGGCCGGCATTATCCGGTTCTTTATCTCCAGGACGGACAGAACCTTTTTGAGGACGACGCGCCATATGGTACGTGGGGTGTTGACAAACAACTTGCCAGATTGGCCGGAAGAGGGAAAGGATCGTTTATACTGGTGGCCATTGATCATGGCGGCGATGAGCGTATCCGTGAATACCTTCCGTACGAACATCAGAAATGGGGAGAGGGGCTTGGCATGGAATACGCCCGTTTTCTGGCAGAGACACTGAAGCCATATATTGATTCACATTTTCGGACCCTGCCAGACCGGGAGCATACCGGCATCGGCGGGAGCAGCATGGGTGGTTTGATCAGTATTTATGCCGGGCTGCTGTTTCCGGAAGTTTATTCCCGATTCATGATTTTCTCGCCCAGTTTATGGGCTGCGCCAAAACTGTTTCTCGAGCCTGTGCGTTTTTCACCTTTTGCGGAAACCAGAATTTATCTTTATGGTGGAGGCAAAGAGGGTGCAGGTGTTTTGAACAATATTTACCGGCTCCGTGACGCTATGGAAGACAAAGGTTATAATCACAGCCAGTTAAAAATCCGGGTGTCAGCCGATCCTGAGGGGAGGCATAATGAGGCGCGCTGGGGACAGGAATTTCCTGTCGCTGCAGAGTGGTTATTCTGAAAAACCCTATATTGCCCCCAATTTAACCAAAGCTTTTTTCATGAGAATAACACTTACATGCCTTTTGGCGGTGTTTTTCGCCGCCATTTCTTCCGCACAAGTCGTTGACACGATCCTGTTCGAAAACTTCCAGACCGACAAATTCGGTGAGTGGGGCACCGTGCCGCTCGGTGATGATGCCACCTGGGTTTCATTCGATGAGGACGGTCTGCCACCTTATGATGGCGACGACAACCATCGCGCCTGGTACTTCAGCCAGTTTTTTTACAATGCCGAGGACACCCTTACAGGTGAAGTGAACTATTGCGCTGCCACACTCTCTTATCTGGAGGGTTTTGCCGTGGGTAACCGCAACTGGCTTATCACACCACCCATACAGGTTACCAACGCCAATTATACCCTTCACTGGAAATCGGCACCGTTTCAGCTACCCCGCTATATGGATGGTTATGTAGTGATGGCAGCAGTGGGTTCCAACGATTTGTTCTCCAATGTGTTTACCGACACACTCTTTCAGGCAGCCTCCATGGATGCCATCACCGGTACCGGCAACAGCATCAATCTGAGTAACTTCACGTTTACGCCGGGTTACATTCATGCCGACAGCCTGCGCAACGACGATTACGTTGACCTGTATGCTCCAGGGGATTCAACTCTGTTGAGGGGTATTCTGGAACCGCACTCGGTGAGCCTGGGTCAGTATGCCGGTCAGACAATATACCTGGCATTTTTGCACAATGCCGATGATGATTATTTTCTGGCTGTGGACGATGTGCTGGTAACCCGCACACAAACATCAGGTACTGGAGACCCGGGTGCTGAAGATTTCCGCTTCGTGACTTATCCGAATCCGGTAGTTAATTATCTGAATGTCATGTATCGTTTGCCGGAGGCTGCCGAGGTGAGTGTTTCTGTACGTGACATCACGGGGAAAACGGTGATTCAGCAACCGGCAGCATGGCAGTTGGCCGGAGAGCACCAGACCGACCTTAATCTGACGAAACTGCCAGCAGGCACATATACAGTTTCGTTGCAGATTGGCCATTCCATCCTGAGTAAAAAACTGAATAAAGCATAAAAAAGGTCGCTCCAACTGCATGGAACGACCGGTTTGAAGAAAAACCACCATCTTAGGTACACTCAAATCATTCTTGTATTTCTTAATCCCTTTTTCCGGCTGTTCCGGAGGTGAGCAAACCACCTCTGGACAAGCCGGCAGGAGCTTCGGACACTCCATCCGGATCCATCATCATCGGTACAGATCCGTTGGATATAATCACTTTTGCATTGGGCGACTTGCTCAGTTCGAGCCACGCCTCGAGCGCCTTGAACTGCAATATTTCCTGAGAAAGGCCGGCAGAAATGATTTTATTCGCATCACTCACGCCTTGTGCCTGAATACGCTTTCTTTCTGCCTCCTGCTTTTCCTGCTGTAATACGAACTCCATGCGCTGTGCTCGTTGTTCGGCCTCCAGTTTGTCTTCTATGGCCTGTGTCAGATTTCTGGGGAGTACAATACTCTTCAGCAGTACGGCTTCCACCTGGATACCTTTCTGGCTCAGCGTTTTCATCATAAGCTCCTGAATACCCTTTTCGATTTCCGAGCGGCTTCCGGAATGCATGTCCTTGGCATAGTAGCGCGATGTGACATCAGCAACGGCAGACCTGAAAACAGGAAGAATCAGTGTTGTTTCATAGTCGAGGCCTACGTTACGGAGCAAGTCCGGTGTTTCTTTTTTCATCACCTGATACAGGATAGACACCTCACTCTGAATGGTGAGTCCTTCGCGGGAGGGGATATTGACAGACACTTCCAGGTTTTCCGTCTGGCCATTCACCTTGATAACCGTTGTAGTGAACGGATTGAAACCCCGAAGGCCACTCGTATAAACCTCATCGCTGTACTTGCCGAACTTTCTTTTTACAGCGAACTCTCCCTGTCGGACCACCGTGCAGGATGAAACAAACAATGCAGAGGCAGAAATGACGGCCACTATTCCGGTAGAAAATAATTTTGCCATGGTTTGACAGTTTTTTTGGTGATCAAAATGCGCTGATTGTCTTGCTTGTTTTTTCGATAGCAAAACTATCATGTTTTTTATAAATGCTACTATTGATAAAAGGTTTATTTTTGTGTCAGATTTTGTAAGAAATGGTCAAAAAATATTTTTCAAGGTGAAAAGGTTTATTTGAACGACGGGGGCCCTGTGAGTTCCCGGTAATTCGGATTTGGATATGAATTTGCGCTTTACCATTCGCCCCAACGAAAAACTGGCATTGAGAGACCCGGAATCGTCTGACCTGGGCCGTAAAATTGTGCGGCAGGGATTGATGCTGATGCACAAAATTGGCTATGAACACTTCACATTCAGGAAATTAGCTACGGAGATAGATACCAAGGAGGCCAGTATTTACAGGTACTTTGAAAACAAACATCGTTTTCTGCTGTATCTCCTGACCTGGCACTGGAATATTCTGGAATACACGGTGATTGTTTCGCTGAGGAATCTCGATGATCCGGCAGAAAAAATTCGTACTCTGATCAGAATTGTTGCCAATGATTTTTCCGACTGGGATGATGAAACCGGTCTCGACCGGAATGCCCTGCACGGCATTGCTATGGCAGAGAGCAGCAAGGTATATCTGATCAAAGAGGTAGATGAAGTGAACAGGGAACAGCTTTTCAAGCCGTACAAGGATTTGTGCGGACGCATAGCCGGTTTGTTCAGTGAATATGCACCCGGATACCCGTTTTCGCGCTCTTTATCGAGTACCATGCTTGAGATGTCGCAACTCCAGCCATATTTTGCACAACATCTGCCGGCACTTACCGATATCGGGAAAGATGGGGATTATGAAAAATTGATCCGCTTTCTGGAAAATCTCGTTTTTTCAGTGCTTGACAACCACATTCCGGGAAAATAGTGGAGGTCATACGATAATTCTGAACCGCCAGGCACCAATATTGTTAAATCAGGTGTTTAAACGCCCATTTTATGAACAGGAAAGAATTTCTGAAAAACAGTTTTCTCGGCGCCGGTGCACTGGCTGTCGGAGGTACTGCCGTAGTCAAAAATGACATTGACGAACTGAAGCCTCTGCAAATTGTGGGATTCAACCACATTCCGAATACGGATTCAAAGATTATGAACAATACAGTACTTCACCGGGCCGAAAGCCGGGGTCACGCCAATCACGGCTGGCTGAAAACATATCACACCTTCAGCTTCGCCAACTATTACAACCCGGAGCGCATGAGCTTCGGGGTTTTGCGTGTACTGAATGATGATACGGTGGCTGCAGGTATGGGATTTGGTACCCATCCGCATGACAATATGGAAATCATATCCATTCCGCTGTCGGGCGATCTGGAGCACAAGGACAGTATGGGTAACGTGGCTGTCATCAGAAACGGCGACGTACAGGTGATGAGTGCAGGCACTGGGATTACGCATTCCGAGTATAACCGCAACAGGGATAAAGAGGTGAAATTCCTTCAGATATGGGTGTTTCCCAACAGGCGGAGCGTAACGCCGAGGTATGACCAGCTCACGCTGAATCTTGCCGACAGAAAGAACCGTTTTCAGCAAATTTTGTCGCCCGACCCGAATGACGAAGGTGTATGGATATACCAGAAGGCCTGGTTTCATCTTGGCGACTTCGACGGCGGGTCGGGCACGGAATATCGTCTGAAGGGTGGAGCGGGACAGGGTCTTTATGTTTTTCTGCTCAGCGGGAATATTACCGTGGATGGTCAGGAGCTGAATCCCCGCGACGGGTTTGGTATCTGGGCGACGGAAAAGGTTCACATACAGGCCAGTCAGCGATCGGAAATTTTACTGATGGAGGTGCCCATGCTTGGATGAGCGCATTCGGTTACTCCCGCAGCACATATCCCTGACCGAATAAAGTGTGGATCAGTTTTTTTTCCGCGCCTTTGTCCAGTTTGTTTCGCAGGTAGTTTACATACACCTCGATGACATTGGTTCCGGTATCGAAATTGACATCCCAGACTTTTTCCGCTATTTCAGACTTGGAGAGTACTATTTCCGGACTTCTCATAAAAAACTCAAGCAGTGAGAATTCCCTTGGTGTCAGGAGAATAACCCTTCCGTTGCGAACCACCATTTTGGAGCCGAGATCCATTTCCACATCGGCATATCGAAGTACACTTTCTTTTCGGGTTGTGCTGACGGGGCGTCGGGCCAGCGCTTTTACTCTCGCCAACAGTTCCCTGAAATCGAAGGGTTTGGCCAGATAGTCATCGGCGCCGGCTTCAAGCCCCTCAATTTTATCGTTGGTATCGGAAAGTGCTGTTAAAAGAAGCAGGGGGGTACTGACTCCGCTGCTGCGAAGTTCTTTCAACAGTTGTATTCCTGTGAGTCCCGGTATCGTTACATCAGAAATAATAACGTCATAATCGCCGTTTAAGGCAAGGCGCAGTCCGGAATGGCCATCGGTAGCCGTGTTTACATTCCATCCCTGTTCTTCCATTCCCTGCCGGAGCGATTGCAGGGTTTTGACTTCATCTTCTATCAGGAGTATTCGCATGTCAGATCTGTTGCAGGAAGGAAACAAAAGTACCCTACCTTTGTGCAAATTTCAGCATTAATATCGGTATAACCGTTATTTGCAGCAAAATCATCACCGGGCACATCTCCGATTTTTGAAAAGGCAGACCAGGCCCAAAGTAAAACAGTTTCACCATGAGCGAAAACACCGAAAAAACAACGCTTTTGCAGGACACCTACGATGGAAGTGGCCGTCGCCTGAGCCCGAAACTCCCTTCTCATGTAAAAAATTATCTGATTGATATTGACGGAACTGTCTGCGATGACGTGCCTAATGAGGAGCCCGACCGAATGGCTACTGTTGAACCTTACCCGGATGCACTTGAAATCCTTAATCACTGGTACGACGAGGGTCATCAGATATTCTTTTTTACCAGTCGTACCGATGAACACCGTCAGGTAACAGAAGAGTGGCTGAACCGCCATGGATTCAGATATCACGGGGTCGTTTACAACAAGCCCCGCGGCGGAAACTACCACTGGATAGACAACCACATCGTGAAGGCTACCCGTTACAAGGGGAAATTTACCGAACTGGTGGTTGAAAGCCACAATATTGAAGTTTTTCCCGATTAAACGTATTAATATATGCCATTTCAGAGCCAGATTATTGCCATTTTTATTTCCGTTTACGCGGGCGCCTGCAGTGGCGACCGGCCTGCTCCGGGCAGTTCGAATCGCGGAACTATACCCTATGATCTCGAAAAGCCGGCAGTAGCCCTGTCCTTGCAGGAAGAAGCCCTTCGTGAAATCTCCGGGTTGAGCCCCACTTCCTCCCGGGGCGCATTCATCGCTATCGCCGATGAGCGGGGTGAGCTGTTTTTTATGGACTCATCCGGTAAAGTGACGAAACGGGTACTTTTTCGCGACAAGGGCGATTTTGAAGGCGTAGAAATGGTTGGGGGTACTATCTGGGCGGTGAAGAGCGATGGTAAAATCTTTGGTATCTCCAACTGGGAAGCTGGTGAACCATCGGTAGAAGAGTACAAAACGGAGCTATCCAAGTCAGATGATATAGAGGGCCTGGGCTATGATTCGAAGAGAAACGCCCTTTTGCTGGCAGCCAAGGGCAATCCTGACAGTTCTTATTCCAGAAACATTTACGCCTTCAGCCTGGCTACCAAACAATTGGATGCCACGCCTGTTTATTCCGTTGAGCCCTCACAGGTGAATGAAATGGTTCCGTACGGAGAATCTGAAAAACATGACAACTTCAGTCCGTCGGGTATAGCAGTAAATCCGGTGAGTGGTGATATCTATCTGATTTCCTCTGCCCTGAAACGCCTGGTTGTGCTGGATGGAAATTCGGGAAAGGTCATTTTCGCCGGAAGGATAAACAAGAAACAGATACCACAACCGGAGGGCGTTGCTTTTGATGCGTCGGGAAATCTGTATATCAGCAGTGAAGGGAAAGGAGGAGACGGGCTGCTGTTGCGCTTCGACATGCTCTCAGCGGAAAAGCAGAATAAGGGTCACAGATAGTTACAAAAATATTTCCCTGAAGAGGGTCAAAGTAATAACCGGACCCATCCTGAATGATGGTTTCAGCGTAACTTTGCGCTCCCTTTTCCAGTCATACGATCAGACACATCCAACAAATTGACACACAATGCCAGTCATTGAACTTAAAATTCCCAACCTGGGAGAATCCATATCCAGTGTAACATTTTCAAAGTGGCTCAAACCCGACGGCTCTGTCGTAGCCATGGACGAGCCCCTTTGCGAAATAGAAACGGAAAAAGCCAATCAGGAACTTTCTGCTGATTCAGCCGGAAAACTGGTCTGGGTAGCAAAAGAAGGCGAAGATCTTGCTGTAGGAGCACTTTTCGCCAAAATTGACACAGACGCCTCCGGACAAGCTGCTGCAGTGTCGGTTCCTGAAAAGACGGCCCCTGCGCCAGTATCTGCTCCTGCTGCTCCTGAAAAATCCGGACATTACGCAGCCGGAACACCATCGCCGGCCGCCTCCAAAATACTCTCCGAGGCCGGCGTAAATCCCGCCAGTGTTGCGGGAAGTGGTCGCGACGGCCGCATTACCAAAGAAGATGCACAGAAGGCCGCTGCGGCCCCTGCTCCTGAAAAGCCGGCGGCACCGGCACCGGCTGCCACCTCCGTGTCATCCGGCGACTTTTCCAGAAACGACAGGCGCGAGCGCATGAGCCGTATGCGCCGTACCATCGCCAAGCGATTGGTGAGTGCCAAGAACAACACAGCCATGCTCACCACTTTCAACGAAGTGGATATGAGCGCGCTGATGGCCCTGCGTGAAAAATACCAGGAGGCTTTCGTCAAAAAGTACGGTATCAAGCTCGGGTTCATGTCGGTTTTTGCCAGGGCCTGTGCCAAGGTACTCATGGAAATGCCCGATGTGAACGCCATGATTGACGGCGATGATGTGGTTTATCACGACTACGCAGATATCAGCATCGCAATCAGCACACCCACCGGATTAGTGGTTCCGCCTATCCGGAATGTGGAAAGCCTCAGTTTTGCCGATATCGAATCAAAACTGAAAGAACTTGCGGTAAAAGCGCGTGACGGTAAACTTTCACTCGACGAAATGACCGGAGGCACCTTCACAATAACCAACGGAGGCGTATTCGGCAGCCTGATGAGTACGCCTATCATCAACGAGCCCCAGAGTGCCATTCTCGGTATGCACGCCATCAAGGAGCGTCCGGTTGCTGTTGACGGCAAAGTGGAGATACGACCGATGATGTATCTGGCTCTCAGCTATGATCACCGTATCATTGACGGCAGCACGTCGGTTACCTTCCTCGTCAAGCTGAAAAATCTGATAGAAGATCCGGTTTCGTTGCTGCTGGACCTTTGATATCTGTGCGGGAATTCTTCGCGTGTTTTTGTTTTGTGGAGCTGTTCTACAACACGGCAAAAGCACGCGAAGAGTGAATCGTACCGGTCAGATGAAAATATTTACTGCAATTAAAAATCTAAAAATATATTTGTAGCAGTTCCGGAACAGAAAAAATGGCATTTTCCGGCGAAATCGTATCTTCCATTGTTCTAACATATAAAAAACAACATTATGTCAATTTATCAGGAAGCCATCCCTTACGATGAGTTCAATCCCATGAAAGACAAGATTGCGGTGATGCTCAGGGCCTTCACCATCCGCAGAGGGGTGGGGCTTGGTGATCGCAAGTATTCGGAGCCCTATTTTATTTGCATTGCTATTCCGGAGAGTGGAAATGCCAAACTGGATAAAGTTGAGCTGAGCACAAGATACCATCCCAAAACAAGAAGGGGTGTGAAACAGGAGATGGGTGGAGAGGGTATCCAGATTTACGGTCCGGCGAATCCGGGCGAATACCTTGCATTCTCCATATTGGTGATGGAGAGCGACGAGGATGTTCGCAAGGCCGGGGAGACAATAGAAGAATTGGTGAAGTCGAACTTTGCAAAAGCGCTTGGCAAGGTAGTGGCGGGAGTGGCCACGCCAACGGCGGCGGTGGCGCTTGAGGTTGCCGAGAAATTGGTGAGAGAAGTGGCCCGGCTGATGTCGAAAGACAAGGACGACGAACTGTTTTACTTGCCGGGCAGCCTGCTCCGTGATGTGCTCGGCGAGGGCAAGGTTCCCTATCAGGTACAGGAGGTGCTGACGCGGTCAAACGATCACGTGGAACTTGAGATTCAGGTGCTGCCCATTGACGGCGATACCAAAAGCAGAAAAAAGAGCAGGACTGTGAAGTTGAAATAGAAAGTTGGTGAAAAATGCACCACGGGCTGCCAATCACCCCTTGGGCGGCCCGGCGCGAGACACCATGCCAGGGGTTACACATCCCGAAGATACATACCAAAACCCGTCTCCAAAATCAAAAACCTCCCTTTAATCCGTGTTCAGACAGGAAATGAAATATACATTTGTGCGCTTTGTCTGATATGCGCTTTTCCCGCTCAGGAATTATCCCGTACACGTTGCTCGCTCTGATACTGTTTCAGGGTGCGGGCTGGATGCTGGCGTGGCAGGCGATGCAGGTACATGCAAAAATAATGGCTGAAAGGGCTGTTGCCCGGCCTGTAAATCCATCGCTACGCCTGACACTCTCTATTGGTTTGTTCCAGCGAGTGCGTGTTGACAGGAAGGAAATCCGGCTCGATGGCAACATGTATGACATTCGGAGTGCCGTATTCACCCGTGATTCTGTACACCTGGAGTTGTACCACGACAAGCGGGAGCAGGCCCTTTTTGCGCTGCTTGAACCGCATATTTCCTTTCTTGCAGATTATTCTTCGACTCAGGCGTCCCCTGTTGCCGTCTGGGCGGCCCAGTGGCTTGTCATACCTTTCGTTGTGCCGGATCAGCCGATACCGGTTTTTTTGCTCGAACAGGACAGAACCGATTGTTTTCACTGGTTCCGGTATTGTCCTGAGGCTCCGTCTGCCGGTCATTTCCAGCCTCCCCGGGTCTGAGGTGTGCCATCCCGGTATTTCCGGATGATACTGCCAGGACTGTTATATTCCTTCCGGGGCAGTATGTTTTCAATCGGATATTTCCCGGTGTCATTATCGGGAGAGACATTCACTTTGTCGGTGCACAACTGTTGTGCCGGCAACAATCATTTTATTCAATCAATGAACAAATATATCATATTTACTGTGTCGGCGATGATTCTACCGCTGTTCGCAGGGGCTCAGCAGATTGAGCGAGACACAGCTATGGAGGAGGTGTCGCTGAATGAAACGGTTGTGGCGGCCAGTCGCGGTTCGCAGGCAAGAACCGCCGTGGCACAGCAGGTCAGGGTTATACGACGTACAGAGATAGAGCGGGTCAACGCGCCATCAACAGCTGATTTGCTGAGCAATACCGGACAAGTATTTGTGCAAAAAAGTCAGCAGGGCGGCGGCAGTCCGGTTATACGCGGCTTTGAGGCGAGCAGAGTGTTGCTGGTAGTTGATGGCGTGCGTATGAATAACGCCATTTACAGGGCTGGTCACTTGCAGAACGTCATCACCATGGATAATGCTGCGCTCGATCGGGCGGAGGTGTTGTTTGGGCCTGCATCTACCGTTTATGGTACCGACGCACTTGGTGGCGCCATCTGTTTTTTTACCAAAAATCCGGAGTTAGCCGGTGACGGTGAAAAGCTGAAAGCCGGAACTCAGGCTTTTGTGCGGTACGGAACGGTCAATCAGGAAAAAACCGGGCACCTTGATTTCAATCTGGGCCGGAAGAAGTTCGGTTCTTTTACCTCATTCACTTACAGCGATTTTAGTGATCTCCGTATGGGTACAAAGGAAGGGACAGCGCCGTTTTTCGGACTCAGGGAATACTATGCCGACAGGATAAACGGTCGGGATACACTTGTGAAAAATCCGGATTCTTATGTTCAGAAATACTCCGGATACAGCCAGTACGATTTGCTTCAGAAAATGGTCTTTCAGCCATCAGCAAGGGTGCGTCATACGCTGAATGTACAGTACAGCAACTCCAGCGATATTCCGCGCTATGATCGTTTGACAGATCCGAAGGGTACAGGGCTGAATTCGGCTGAATGGTATTACGGGCCACAGAAAAGGCTCATGACTGCCTACAATCTGAATATTCGCAATATTGCCGGATTCGATGAAATAGATGTGACGGCAAGCTGGCAGGATATTGAGGAGAGCCGTTACAACAGAAATTTTGGAATTGCCCGCAGAACAGAGCGGGTGGAAAATGTGAATGTATATGGATTTCTTGCACAGGGGGTAAAAAACCTCGACAATCAGACACTTCGCATGGGTATTGACGGGCAGTACAACGATGTGCAGTCGAATGCACGGCGCGTTGATGTAAATACCGGAGACATTACCACGCAGAGCACCCGTTATCCCGACGGAGGCAGCAGTATGTACAATATTGCTGCTTTTGCGACCCACAGCTGGCAGCACGGAGATGCCTGGACATTCAGTGAAGGACTGCGTACCGGTTTTTCAAGCCTGAATTGTACGTTTGTGAGCACCGAATATTTTTCATTCCTGGCGGGAGAGGTGTCGCAGAAGTCGCCTCTGATTGCCGGAAACTTCGGGGCTGTTTATCATGGATGGAGAAACTGGCGTGTCGCTGCCAATGCTTCCAGCGGTTTCAGAGTTCCGAATGTGGATGATATGGGTAAGGTTTTTGACTCACAGCCTGGTAGCGTGGTTATTCCCAATCCTGATCTGAAACCTGAAAAATCGTATAATATTGATTTAAATGTGTCGCGTAATGTGGCTGACAAACTGCACTGGGAAAATGTGTTGTGGGCTACATCACTGAGAGACGCGGTTGTGGCAGACAAATTTCAGGCAAATGGCCGTGACAGCATAGACTACGATGGCGTTAACAGCCGGGTACTGGCTCTTCAGAACAAAAGATCTGCCTCTCTCTGGGGGTTCAGCAGCACGTTGCAGGCCGACCTGGCCGCTTCGTGGTCTGCGCACGCATCGGTCGCATATACGCGGGGCCGGATAAATGATGACAGTCCGCTTGACCATATACCACCGGTGTATGGAAAAGCGGGAGCCCGCTGGCATACACCGAAAGTATATGCAGAGGCCTATTTGCTTTTCAACGGAAAGAAAAAGCTGGAGGATTATAATCTGGAGGGAGAAGACAACCTGCAGTATGCTCCGGCGGATGGAATGCCGGCCTGGTACACGCTGAATGTGCGGGGAGGGTACAATATCGGCCGCAACCTGATTCTGCAGGCCGGAATAGACAATATACTGGATGTGCAGTACAGAACATTTGCATCAGGGATCAACGGTCCGGGTCGCAACATCTGGCTGACTCTTCGGGTTAAAGTCTGATAAATGAAAATAAAAATCCCCGCCGGAGCGTACTCCTGGCGGGGATTTTTTGTTTTTCAATCCGGAAACTTATCCCATAGCTTCGACTGAGAGCAATTTTTCAACGCCGGAGTTGGCGCAACTGTGCAGCCATCCGTGCGTATCTTCTGCCAAACCCATCCGAAGCAGGTTGATATGCTTTTTCAGGCGTGTGCTGATCGGGCGGTGCTGTTCATCAACAGGTGGCAACTGCAGCGTTTTGTCGCGCCATGTGATATCGCTTATATGGCTTACCACAGCAGCCGTACCGGCTCCGAAGCACTCCTGGAGCGTACCGCGCCAGTAGGCGTCGGTAATTTCAGCCATTCCGAGCAGGCGGTCTTCTACTGTGTAGCCCCACTCGCGCAGGAGCGTGATAATGGAATCGCGGGTAACACCACGGAGGATGGTACCCGTAGTGGCCGGGGTAATCACCTTGCCGTCGAGTACGAAGAACAGGTTCATAGTGCCCACCTCCTGTACGAATTTCTTTTCGACAGCGTCCATCCACATGACCTGGTCGTATCCGGCCTGTTTGGCGCGCATGGCAGGGAGGAGAGAAGAGCCGTAGTTTCCGGCGCATTTGGCTTCGCCCGGACCGCCCTGGACGGCGCGGGTAAACACCTCCTCGACCCACAGTTTGACGGGTTTTGGATAATAGGGGCCCACAGGGCCAGTGAATATCAGAAACGTGTATTTTTCAGAGGCATGCACACCGAAGTACTCATCGGTGGCGAACATTAGCGGACGGATATACAGCGCGTGGTCCTCTCCTTCCGGAATCCAGGCATTGTCGAAGTCCACGAGCATTTTGAGCCCCTGCATAAAAAGATCCTCCGGAACCTGGGGCATACACATGCGCTCTGCGGAGAGATTAAAGCGGCGGGCGTGCATTTCCGGGCGGAAGAGCATAGGCTCACCATGACTTTTGGTCGCCTTCATTCCCTCAAAGATACTCTGCCCGTAATGGAGAGCAAGATTGGCGGGTGAAAGATCGAGCCTTCCGAACGGTTCGATACGTGGGTTAACCCATTGCGTTCCATCGTAATCAACGATAAACATGTGATCGGAGATTACCTTCCCGAAGGGAATGTTGGTAAAGTCAACCGATGGTAACCTGGAGGCCCCGGTCGGGGTAACTGAGATAGAGTACTTGGTAGCCATGGTGTCAGTTTAGTTAACTGGTTAACGACCTGTTAAAAGCGATGCAAATTTACATCTGTTTTTTGGAACTGAAAAAAATTTTATTTCAGGCAGACGGGAACGATTTCGGCGGTTGCAAAACATTCGTGTTTTTATTTGTAAAAATGATTAAAAATATTTGGCTTTGTGGGTTTATTGATGGCTCAGGTTCGATATCTTTGCCAATCCGGGTATTCACAATGAACCTGAAAACTGAATTTTGCCATGTTTCCTGATAACACGCCAGTATTTATAGCTGCCGAAAAAAGTGTAACAGAACTCGGTTCGGGTGGTTACGAAAAGCATATTCTTGTACTTGTTGCGAATGGATCCAGAGAAGACAGGGTGTTCGTCAGTCGGGTGCTGGCTGCTGCCGGACTTGACGCAGATAGTGATACGATTTATGCCGATGTGCCCGAAAATATGCCGGTGAACTGCTTTCTCGGACTGCCATTTCCGCCGAGACACATACTCTTGTTCGGAGTTACACCTGCGCAGGCCGGTTGTAATGCCCGGGCAGCCCTCTACGCTCCTGTACAATTTAACCGGGTAACCTGGCTATTTTCGGATGCGCCTTCCGTTTTGGAGCCCAATCGCGATAAAAAAAGCCTCCTTTGGAATGCACTGAAAGAAATATTCCCGAAACACTGACTGTCGCAAGGGGTTATGCCCCTACTTTTGCACCGGTTATTAACAATCACACGATATGAAAGCTTACGTTTTTCCCGGACAGGGATCACAGACAGAGGGAATGGGCAAGGAGTTGTACGAGTCATCCGAACAGGCCAGAAGTCTGTTTGAGCAGGCCAATGACATACTCGGCTGGCGTATTACCGATGTAATGTTCAGCGGATCGAAGGAAGATCTCACTCAGACCAAGGTAACCCAGCCGGCTGTATTTCTGGAAAGCTATGTGCGGGCAGCTATCGCCGGCGATGATTTCCGTCCCGATGCGGTTGCCGGGCACTCTTTGGGCGAGTTTACGGCTCTGGCTTCCGCTGGTGCGCTTTCTTTTCAGGATGCGCTTCAGCTTGTTAGCAAGCGCGCGTTTGCCATGCAGAAAGCCTGTGAACTGGTTGACAGCACCATGGCTGCCGTGTTGGGTATGGATGATGCGCAGGTGGAAGAAATATGCGCCAGTATCACCGGTGAGGTAGTGGTAGCGGCCAATTACAACTCACCGGGACAGTTGGTTATTTCCGGCTCCCGCAAGGGCATTGAACTGGCTACTGAAAAGCTGAGCGCGGCTGGTGCCAAACGCGTGGTTGTGCTTGCGGTAGGCGGCGCCTTCCATTCGCCACTTATGCAGCCAGCCCAGGACGAACTCGCTACCGCCATCAACGCTGCCGGATTCAAACAGCCCGTCTGCCCGGTATATCAGAACGTACACGCCATGCCTGTAACAGACCCGGAAGAAATCCGGAAAAATCTGATAGCCCAGCTTACAGCTCCTGTTCGATGGACGCAAACGGTGGAAAATATGCTCGCCAACGGCATAACTGAATTCGTGGAAGTAGGAGCCAGTGCTGTACTCCGCGGTCTGATTCGCAAAATCAACAAGGACGTAGCCACAGGAGCACTCTGATACAGCACCTCTAATCCTTTTCATCATGGCATTTACATCTTCAGTCGAAAGCGGGCAGCTCCTGCTCGCCGAGCCCTTCATGGTTGATCCCAATTTCCGTCGCACTGCTGTGCTGCTCTGCGAGCACGACAAGGAAGGGAGCCTCGGCCTCATTATTAATCGTCCCGTTGGACTAAAAATAGCGGACGTGGTGGCCGAATTCCCTGATTTTGACGCTGAGGTATATTACGGAGGACCAGTACATGGAGACTCCCTGCACTTTATTCATAATCTGGGAGATCTGCTGGAAGAAAGCCTGAAGGTAACCGATGGCGTATGGTGGGGTGGTGACTTCGACAGCCTGAAGTTTCTTGTCAGCAACGAACTGATCACACCTGACAGGATACGGTTTTTTATCGGTTGTGCAGGCTGGTCGGGCGGACAACTGGACGAAGAAATGGAAGGTGGATCGTGGATCAGTGTTCCCATGCATCCGAATTACGCCTTCCGGTCAGACCCGGCAGAGGTGTGGAGCCTGGCCATGTACAACAAGGGAAGTCAATACGAGATTATTGCTGAAATACCCGAGTACTCTGCGTGGAACTGACGGGCAAAAAAAAACGCGGCGCACTTTTGCGCCGCGTCAGATTTCCCGTATAAAATCTCATGAAAAGTTTCGAATCAAGGTGTCAACAACTACCGCTTTCTCATTCAAACCCGCCGTTATCTCTTATTGACAGTACAAAAGTGCGGCGACTTCTACCTGTGGACAAGGACAAAAAATTCGATTTGTTGAAAAATTTACGCTGTGTAATTTGTGTTTATTGTGCTTTTTTAGCTTAAAAGTGTGCTTTTTTGCTTTTTTGTAATTGCTTTTTGTTGAAAAAAAACAGGAAAATTATCTGAAAAATATTTTATATAATTGTTGACAAGAATGAAACTACGGGGTTATCGGGCGAAATCAGGCATCTTTCCCGACCTCAGACAATCGCTGCTTTCCAGTCGCTCACGGCCTTTTTCTTTGTATCGAAGTTGATTCCCAGCGCTACAACCGGCTTGTTTTCCATTCGGAATCGGTCGGCGTAGCCTTTCTGCCTTATCTGTGCAAGAGCGGTATCGGCGCTTTGATCAATCTTGAACTCGATGACGAAGATATGTGTGGGCGTGTACACTACGGCGTCCATCCTTCCATCGGAGGTATGTACTTCGCTTTGAATAAACATTCCCAGGTATCGGAAATGCAGGTGTACGAGGGCGTGATAGAAGTGTTCACCCTTGTCGTCGAGCAGGTGAGCCGGTACATCCCGGAGCATGGTATTAATAACTTCTACCACCTTTTCGGGATTATTGTTCACAAATGCCTCTTCGATTTTAAGTACCGGGTTAACCGATTCGGAAGGTGGGCGCTGGAGCAGCGCCCCGATGAGGTGGCCAGTCATGGCCTGCTCCACTTCCCGGTTGGGATAGTCGAGAGTATAGCTTCCGCGCTGGTGGTCAATGGCCTTGATAGTCAGATAGCCTGTCTGAAACAGGAGAGATCGGATATCGAGGTTGTCGAGGGTGTAACTTTCGAACAGCAGTTCGCTGGCTTTGAGGTTATTGAAGTTGAAATAGCCGGCTTCCCTGATTTTGTGTATAAGGAAAGAGGGTGTTCCGGTTTTGAACCAGTAGTCCTGGAATGTACCGTTGGCGAAGAAATTGAGTACAGAGAACGGATTATACACATGATCGCGTCCGTTCCATGTATATCCGTCATACCACTCCCGGATTCTGGCGATCAGCGATACTGCTGAAACACCGTGCATTTCTTGCCGGGTATTTTCTATCCATTCATGAAAGTTGAGCTCCAGTTCTGCCTGGGTATAACCCACCAGGGTTGCGTGCCTTGGATTAAGTGTGATATCATTCAGGTTGTTGAGGTCGCTGAACACACTCACCTTGCTGAACTTTGACACCCCGGTGATGATCATGAACTCCAGGTAGGGATCGGCACTTTTGATGATGCTGTAGAAGTTTTTGAGGACTCGCTGGTGTTCAAAGGCAGTGGGCAGCTGATCTTTTTCCAGGTAATCAATCAGCGGTTTGTCGTACTCATCAATGAGGAGCACGACTTTTCCTTTTTGGGCCGACAATTTTCGAATCAGTTCCCTGAATTTCTGGTCGTATTCATTCTCTGTCAGCTGAATACCGTTCGCTTCGGCCTGTTCTTCCAGCATTTTGTGCAGTGCGCCTTCCAGTCCGCCTGTGTTGTAGCCGATTTCATTGAACTGAATATGTATCACGGGTCGTATCCGGCTCCAGTCCCACTGGTTTTCGATCCAGAGGCCCGAGAACAGCGCCTGGCTCCCCTCAAAGATTTCCCGGATAGTGGAAAGTGTGAGCGACTTTCCGAAGCGGCGTGGCCGGGACAGGAAGTAATATTTGCCGGAGGAGATCAGCCGGTGTATCTGCTACGTTTTGTCCACGTACAGGTAACCGCCGTCCCTGATTTCGCGGAATGTCTGGATACCGATCGGAAGTTTTTTCATGGTCGGGAATGGTGGTTGGGGATAAGGGTACAAAATTGCAGGGGGGCTTCCCGGTCAGTCTCCCCAGCCGGGTTCGTCTTCCTCCTGTTTGGGTTGTTTGCGGATGATGCCAAACTCCAGTTCTTTCTGGCATGATCCGCAGATACCGTACAGATTCAGAGAGTGATGCGTGATGCGGAAATTCAGCATTTCCCCCACCATATTCTTTATTTGCTGAACTCTCGGGTCGCAAAACTCCACCACCTTTCCGCAGTTGGCGCAGATGATATGGTCGTGCTGTTTATAGCCGTAAGACTTCTCAAACTGGGCCAGATTCTTCCCGAACTGATGTTTTTTCACCAGATCGCAGTTTACCAGCAGTTCGAGTGTATTGTAAACGGTAGCACGGCTCACCCGGTAATTCCGGTTTTTCATGTGTATGTAGAGCGCTTCGGCGTCGAAGTGATCGTGCCTCTTGTAAATTTCTTCCAGGATAGCGAATCGTTCGGGCGTTTTTCTCAGGCCGGCCTTTTCCAGTTGAGTGGTAAAAATATTGAGTACCTGCTGGATGATTTCCTCTTCGTTGCGATGGGTTGACATAATCTAACCGGGCATAAAGGCCCGTTCCGCTGCAAAAATAGCTGGAATTATTCTGCTTTAAAAATGAATCGTTTGTTTTACCTTCGCGCCGTGTTTTTCAATATTACATCCGACAGCATTATTATCCGGCAGTGCGTGCGCACCTGACGGCGGTAGGCTGTTCGCAAAGAGAACAACAACCCTGTCCGGTGCGCCGGGCGGGGTTGTTGTATAACCACGACTATGTATCGCGAATTCAAACAACTCAATCTGCCGGCCATTGACGCCGAAATCCTGGAATTCTGGCAACAGGAAAAGATTTTTGAACGGTCGGTAGAGCAGCGCCCTTCCGGCAAGTCTTATGTCTTTTACGAAGGCCCGCCTTCAGCCAATGGCAAACCCGGTATTCACCACGTGATGGCGCGCACGGTGAAGGATCTTTTCTGTCGCTACAACACCCTGAAAGGTTACCGTGTTGACCGCAAGGGCGGCTGGGATACGCATGGACTCCCGATAGAACTCCAGGTGGAGAAGGAACTCGGTATCACCAAGGAGGATATTGGCAAGAAAATTTCTGTTGATGACTACAACCAGGCGTGCCGCAGTACGGTGATGCGCTACAAGGATATGTGGGATGATATCACCCGGAAAATGGGTTACTGGGTGGATCTCGAAAAACCGTATATCACGTTTGAAAATGAGTATATCGAGTCGGTATGGTCGCTGCTGAGTCGCCTGTACGAGAAAAAAACCTCCCGGGGCGAGTCGTATCTCTACAAGGGCTTCACTATCCAGCCGTTCAGTCCTGCCGCCGGAACAGGCCTGAGTTCGCACGAGCTCAATCTGCCGGGCTGCTACAAGGAGGTAACCGATTTCTCTGTTATTGCCATGTTCAGGGTACGCCATGAAGATCATTCGGCATTCCTGTTCGATGAGGCCGATGAAGATGTCCGTATTCTTGCCTGGACGACCACGCCCTGGACGCTGCCCAGCAACGTGGCGCTCACCGTGGGTCCCGATATTGAATATGTCAAGGTGAAGACCTTCAGTCCGTACAACGCCCGTCCTGTATCGGTTATATTGGCCGGGGAACGCCTGTCGGCCTACTTCAATCCGGAACACGCCGAATTGCCCATGCAGCCTTTCGATACAGCCGAAAAGAAACCGGCTGTTCCTTACCGGGTAGTGAAAACAGTGAAGGGCAGCGAACTCAACGGTGTCCGTTATGAACAGCTACTTCCGTACGTTACAAGCCCCGAACTGGAGGCACGCGCCTTTCGGGTAATTCCGGGCGATTTTGTGACTACTGAAGATGGTACCGGCGTGGTACACACGGCTCCCTACTTTGGTGCAGACGATATGCGCGTGGCGCGTGAAGCAGGTATTCCGATGATCGGTATTCCCAATGAGAAAAATCCGGAGCTGCCATTCCCGCTGGTAGATCGCCAGGGACGTTTTGTTCCGGAACTGGGAGAAGAGTTCGGAGGCCGCTACGTGAAAGCGGAATATTACCCGAAAGAGGTTACTTCCGACAAGGAGTTCAAACCCACCGATCTGCTTATTGCGCTGCGCCTGAAAGAAGACAACAAGGCGTTCAAAATTGAAAAATACGCACACAATTATCCGCACTGCTGGCGTACCGACAAGCCCGTGCTGTATTACCCGCTTGACTCCTGGTTTATCAGGGCATCCGCCTCCAAAGAGCGCATGGCCGAACTGAATAAAACCATCAACTGGCAACCGGAAAGTACCGGAAGCGGTCGCTTTGGTCAGTGGCTGGAAAATCTGCAGGACTGGAACCTCTCCCGCTCCCGTTACTGGGGTGTGCCGCTGCCTGTATGGCGCACGGAAGATGCAGAAGAAGAAATTTGCATCGGTTCGGTGGAGGAGTTGCGCGCCGGCATTGAAAAAGCCAATGCACAACTTGGGCTGAGTCAGCAGGTACCGGCCGACCTGCACCGTCCGTATATTGATGACGTAGTGCTGGTTTCTCCGTCTGGCCGACCCATGCGCCGGGAACTGGATCTGATTGACGTCTGGTTTGATTCCGGTGCCATGCCTTACGCGCAATGGCATTATCCTTTTGAGAATCAGGAAACGTTCGAGCGCAACTTCCCGGCCGATTTTATTGCGGAGGGCGTTGACCAGACCCGTGGCTGGTTTTATACCCTTCACGCCATCGCCGTGATGTGTTTCGATTCGGTTGCCTATAAAAACGTGGTGTCGAACGGACTGGTACTCGACAAGGAGGGTAACAAAATGTCCAAATCGAAGGGGAATGTGGTGGATCCGTTTGAAACCCTCGCTGTCCACGGCGCCGATGCCACCCGCTGGTACATGATGTCGAATGCATCGCCGTGGGACAACCTGAAGTTCAACCTTGAGGGTATTGTTGAAACGCGCAACAAGCTGTTCGGAACACTCTACAATACCTACAACTTCTTTGCGCTGTATGCCAATCTCGATGGCTGGACCATTGACGAGCAGCATATTTTCCCGTATGAGAAACGCAGTGAACTGGATCGCTGGATTATCTCGAAGCTGTACTCGCTTGTAGCAGAATACCGCCGCGAGATGGATCAGTACGAGCCTACCCGGGCTGCCCGCGCCATCGAGAATTTTGTAGATGACCACCTTTCCAACTGGTACATACGCCTTTCACGCCGCCGTTTCTGGAAAGGAGAAATGAACGATGACAAGGAGGCTGCCTACCAGACGTTGTGGGAGTGCCTGCAGGTGACTCTCCAGCTGATGAGCTCACTGGCGCCCTTCTTCTCTGACTGGATGTACCGCAACCTGACGGCTCCGGTTCGCGAGCAGGCACGGGCCGGCAACACGCCACTCCGGCACGAATCCATACACCTGACTGATCTGGTGGCGCCTGATGCATCCAAAATTGACGAGACGCTGGAAAAAAGGATGGATTACGCACAGCGTATCTGCTCGCTGGCGCTCAGCATCCGCAAAAAGGAAAAACTGCGCGTAAGGCAGCCCCTCCAGAAGCTGCTCCTGCCCGTACTCGATGAGTCATTCATCGCAGAGGTGGACGGCGTGCGCGAGTTGATTCTCAGTGAAATCAACGTGAAAGAACTGGAATACGTGACCGATTCATCCGGGTTGCTCAGCAAATCGGGGAAGGCCAACTTCAAAACCCTGGGCGCCAAATGCGGCAAGGATATGAAAGCAGTGGCTGCCATCATCGAAAGCTGGACCAATTCGGATATCAGTCGCCTTGAAAAAGAAGGGAAAACAGACGTTGCTGCGGGTGAAAATACCTACTCCATCACACCGGAGGATGTGGTGCTCAAAACGGAAGATCTTCCTGGTTGGAAGACAGCCACTGATGGCTCCGTAACCGTTGCACTGGATGTCACCCTCAACGACGAACTCGTGGCGGAGGGACTGGCCCGCGATCTGGTGAACCGCATACAGAACGCCCGGAAGGATAAAAACTTCAG
>JBDLWO010000209.1:0-7331 GCA_039804245.1 Bacteroidota bacterium | reverse complement strand
TGGAAGCAAGTGCAATTTTGAACTTAAAATTCTGATTTTCAAATAATTAGACGAATATGGCTTTAATCGGAACGATTCGCAAGAACGGATGGATCCTGATCGCAACCATGGTACTGGCGCTTGGAGGCTTTATCCTGATGGACATAGTTTCCAACACGCAACGTTATGGCGCGGGCGACGTGAATTCACTGGGAAAGGTAAACGGCAAGGAAATCAAGCGCAGCGAGTTTGAGAACTACGAAAAACTCGTTTACACCAACGCTCAGGGTAACACTTACCAGATCCGTACACAGGTATGGGATTATTTCGTACAGGAGGCAATCATTTCCCGGGAGGCTGAAGAGGCCGGCCTGGGTGTGAGCAAAGATGAACTCCTCGATCTCCAGTTTGGCGAAATGATCAGCCCTGTGATCGTGGAGCGCTTCAAAGACGCCTCCGGTCAGCCTAACCGCGCCATGCTTCAGAACGTGAAGCAGTCCATAGAGGCAGGTACTTTCACCGATCCCATGAACCGCGCCTACTGGGCAGTTCAGGAGAAGGAAGTTATCAAAAAACGCCTGGAAGACAAACTGATGACGGTTGTTTCCAAAGGTATGTACACGCCAGCCTGGATGGCCGAAATGGCCTTCAAAGAGGGTAATGAGCGTCTTGATTTCCGCTACGTGGCTGTTCCGTACGACCGCGTGAAGGATACAGAGGTATCTCTGACCGATGCTGATTTCGAATCTTTCCTGAAAGAGAATCCGCATCTGTATGACCAGACGGAAGAAACGCGTGTGCTTGCCTATGCCGAATTCACAGTAGTGCCTACACCTCAGGATTCCTCCAATGCGCGCACCGCAGTGGCGGCCCTGCTCGATGGATTCCGCAATGCCAAAAGTGACTCCACTTATGTAATTGCAAACAATGGTACAATTGATGGTGAATTCAGGCGCAAAACGCAGCTGCCTTTCACAATGGCAGATACACTCGCTTCCCGTCCTGTAGGAGCCGTCGTAGGCCCTTACCTTGATATGACTGAGTGGAAAATTACCAAAATTCTTGACCGTAAAGTACTGCCAGATTCCGTCCGCGCACGCCATATACTTATCCGCAATGCGCAGGATCCTGCTTCCAAAAGCACTATCGACAGTCTGAAAACGCTGGTTGAGTCCGGCAAAGCCCGTTTTGACTCGCTCGCAGTCAAAGTAAGCCAGGATCCCGGTTCCGGCGCCAAAGGTGGTGATCTGGGCTGGTTCCCGGAGGGCGCCATGGTCAAGGAGTTCAATGATGTCTGCTTCAAGACTGGCGAACAGGGCAAGCTCTATACTGTATCCACCCAGTTTGGCTGGCACCTGATCGAGATCACCGGTAAAAAATTCATCACCAACGAGGCAAGCGTCAAGGTAGCTACTATTGGTCGCAAAATTGAGCCGAGCAAAAATACCCAGCAGGCCGCCAAAGACAAGGCTCTTGCTGTACTCCAGTCTGTCAAGAAGCTTGAAGATTTCGTATCTGCGGGCGGACAGCAGGGTTTTTTCATACAGAATTCTCCCATGCTGAAGGAAAATGACTACAACGTAGGCAATCTTGGCTCCGGCGAAGATGCCCGCGAAATGGTTCGCTGGGCCTTCAATGAGAATACAAAACTGGGAGATGTGAGCCCCGAGCTGTTCGTGTTCCGCGATCAGTCCGGAGGTTACTTCGACAGCAAATATGTGGTGGCGGCACTTCGCACCATCGTTCCGAAGGGAGAGGCTTCCCTCGCAACGCTGAAGAGCCTGCAGGAAGCTGAAACCAAAGTCAGAAATATTGCAAAGGGCAAGTTTATCGCCGAAAAAATCAAGGATACCCAGGATTTTTCTGCCATTGCGGCCCAGTGGAATGCCCGTCAGGACACAGTACGCAACGTGAGCTTCCTGCAAACGCAGGCTGGTGAGCCACGTATTCAGGGATCGTTGTTCGCCATGACTACCGGTCAGATCAGCAAGCCGATTATCGGAACATCCGGAGTCTATCTGATTTCACCCGTTACCGATCGCAACCAGGTACAGACACCTTCAGACCTCACCATGTTCCGTCGTCAGGTTTCCTCAACGGCTGTCGTTAATGTGCGTTCCAACCTGATGAAGTCGCTGGTAAAGAATGCTGAACTGAAAGATAACAGAGCCAGATTCTTCTGATACAGGCCATCTCAACCAATAATTTCAGTCGGGTTTCCGGAGTTGCTCCGGAAACCCGACTGCATTTCCGGCCTGGTCAACAGGTGTAAAGTGCCCGGGACAGCGTCAAAACAGCTTTCAGATTGTTTTTACCGTTTCTAAATAAAATAAGCATCAAACGATTTTTCTCTATTGTTCTTTTAAAGACAGCACCTATTAATAGTTTTGCGGTGCAAAGCGGCATTCGTGTCGTTCGCGTGCAAAACAGCCCTGATCGGCTTTCAATCAAACAAAACTAACAATATAAACTCTGGTAAATAATGAATTGGTTTACCAAATTCCTTTCATCTTCCATCGGTCAGAAAGTGGTGATGTCACTCACAGGCATCTTTCTGATGTTATTCCTGATTGTACACCTGATCGGCAATCTGCAGTTGCTGAAAGACGACGGTGGCGAGGCGTTCAATACGTATGCCTGGTTCATGACCCACAATCCGCTCATCAAGACGGTCTCCTATTCGCTCTATGCCTTCATCCTGCTGCATGCCTGGCAGGGTATAGCACTGGCGCTCAAAAATCGGAAGGCGCGGGGTAATGTGCGTTATGCCGTGACTTATGAACGCAGCTCCGAGCGTACATCCCGTAACATGGCCTGGTTAGGCATGATTATTTTTGTATTTCTCATTCTGCATCTCTGGCAATTCTGGCTGAAAATGAAGATGGGTGTGTTGCCTCCTGTTGAGGTCGCTGCCTATGACCACCCGGTGAACAATCTGTACATTCCCGTTGCAGAAGCCTACTCCAACATCTTTTACGTCATATTCTATGTAATATGCATGGCAGTAGTCGGTTTGCACCTGTGGCACGGGTTCTGGTCTGCATTTCAGACACTCGGTCTGAACCATCGCCGCTATACGCCGGTTATCAGGGCAATAGGAATGGTTTACTCCGTTGGTATGGCGGTCGGTTTCTCCGCTATCCCTGTCCTGATGTATCTGAACCGCTAAACATTCACAGACTTTTTTCCAAAGTATTGATATGGCAAATTCAACTGCCCAAAACGGAACGCTCAACTCCGGTATCCCGCAGGGACCGGTAGGAGAGAAGTGGGAAGGCTACAAAGGTCACGTTTCGCTGGTAGCACCCAACAACAAGCGCCGCATTGATGTTATCGTGATCGGTTCAGGTCTCGCCGGCTCTTCGGCCGCAGCATCCCTCGGCGAACTCGGCTATAATGTCAAGGTGTTCACTTACCACGACAGTCCGCGTCGTGCGCACTCTATCGCCGCCCAGGGCGGTATAAACGCGGCCAAGAACTACCGCAATGATGGCGACTCTGTTTATCGCCTGTTTTATGATACCATCAAAGGAGGCGACTTCCGCGCACGCGAAGGCAACGTACATCGTCTGGCCGAAGTCTCGGTAGATATTATTGACCAGTGTGTTGCCCAGGGTGTGCCTTTTGCCCGCGAATACGGTGGATTGCTCGATAACCGCTCTTTCGGGGGCACTCAGGTCTCGCGTACGTTCTACGCGCGCGGACAAACCGGACAGCAGCTGCTCATCGGCGCCTATCAGGCGCTGAGCCGTCAGGTAGCTCTGGGGACTGTCAAGCTCTACAACCGCCACGAAATGCTGGATGTGGTAACCATTGACGGCAAATGCCGCGGTGTGATCGTGCGCAACCTGCTTACGGGCGAACTCGAACGCCACTCTGCTCACGCTGTGGTGCTTTGTACCGGTGGCTACGGAAACGTATTCTATCTGAGTACCAACGCCATGATGTGCAACACAACGGCCACCTGGCGCGCGCACCGCAGGGGGGCTTATTTCGGCAATCCGTGCTTTACCCAGATTCACCCTACCTGTATCCCGGTTTCCGGCGAATATCAGTCAAAGCTGACCCTCATGTCGGAATCGCTCCGCAACGATGGTCGTGTATGGGTACCAAAGAAGGCAGAAGATTGCAAGAAAGCGCCAACGCAGATCCCGGAGGAAGATCGTGACTATTATCTCGAGCGCCGATACCCGGCATTCGGAAACCTTGTACCCCGCGATATCGCCAGCCGCGCCGCCAAAGTGGTGTGCGACGAGGGCAGGGGAGTGGGCAAGTCCGGTCTCGCCGTCTATCTGGATTTCGCCGATGCCATCAAACGCCAGGGCAAAGCTACCGTGGAGGCCAAATACGGCAACCTGTTCGAGATGTACGCAAAAATTACAGGCGACGATCCTTATACGACACCTATGCGTATCTATCCCGCCGTGCACTACACTATGGGCGGATTGTGGGTTGATTACGAACTGATGACTTCCGTCCCGGGTCTGTACGCCTGTGGAGAGGCAAACTTCAGCGATCACGGCGCCAATCGCCTCGGCGCATCCGCTCTCATGCAGGGCCTCGCCGATGGCTATTTCGTGTTGCCTTATACTATCGGCTCGTACCTTTCAAAAGAAATTCGCACAGGTGCTGTTTCTACCGATGCACCCGAGTTCGATCAGGTTGAAAAGGAAGTAAAAGAGCGTATCAACAAGCTTGTCAGTATCAATGGCAGGCAAAGTGCAGAAAGTTTCCACCGCCGTCTGGGCAAGATAATGTGGGATCAGTGCGGTATGGCCCGCAGTGAACAGGGTCTCAAACAGGCTATCAGTGATATTCGCGCGCTCCGTGCCGAATTCTGGAGTGATCTGTTTGTGCCGGGCTCCACGAACGAGTATAACCCCGAGTTCGAGAAAGCATGGCGTGTGGCCGATTTCCTCGAACTGGGTGAGCTGATGTGTCAGGACGCACTGCACCGCAATGAAAGCTGCGGAGGTCACTTCCGTGAAGAATACCAGACCGACAAGGGTGAAGCCCTGCGCGACGATCAAAACTTCATGTACGTGGCAGCCTGGGAGTGGAAAGGTGAAAGCCAGGAGGCTCAACTCCACAAAGAGCCCCTGAATTACGAGGAAATTGAAGTGGCACAACGCAGCTATGAATAACAAGGTTTGAATGAGTTGAAATTCATTCAAAACAAGTAAAACATGGCCCCAAAGGCCCTGGAAAACCGAATTCTTTGTTAACAGCACAAAATCAATCAGATAAATGAAGCTCACGCTAAAAGTCTGGCGCCAGGGTGGCAAATACAAGGGTGAATTCGTCACCTATCAACTGAATGATGTGAATCCCGACATGTCCTTCCTGGAGATGCTGGACGTACTGAATGAGCAGCTGGTAGCTCAACGTGAGGAGCCCGTTGCATTCGAGCACGACTGCCGCGAAGGTATCTGTGGAACCTGCTCACTTGTCATAGACGGTCGCCCGCACGGTCCGATGAAGGGTACTACCACTTGTCAGGTGCATATGCGCCACTACCATGAAGGCGATACCATCGTTATCGAACCATTCCGCGCCAGTGCTTTCCCGGTCATCAAGGATCTGGTGGTCAACCGCTCCGCTTTCGACCGGATTATCCAGTCGGGTGGCTATGTCAATGTGAATACGGGTCAGGCGCAGGATGCCAATGCTATTCCGATTGAGAAAGAAATGGCATCCCGTGCGTTCGACGCTGCCACCTGCATCGGTTGTGGCGCCTGTGTGGCTGCATGCCCGAATGCTTCAGCCATGCTCTTCACATCCGCAAAGGTTTCACATCTGGCCCTGTTGCCGCAGGGACAGGTTGAGCGCCAGAAGCGCGTTATCTCCATGGTAGCTCAAATGGACAGGGAAGGCTTCGGTCAGTGTTCCAATGTAAAGGCCTGTGAAGCTGAATGTCCCAAAGAAATCTCGGTGGAAAATATCGCGCGCATGAACCGCGAATACCTGAGTGCCGTGTTTGCTTCGGACAAGGAGATGGTATAATTTTGCCGGGGACTGCTCATGCTTTTATACCTGAAAATCCCCACAAATGCGCCAATTATACTTGCTTTTTTTCTGGACTGTTCTCGGATGTTTGCCAGGAACAGCCCATGCGACCCATATAGTAGGGGGTGAAATAACCTACAGGTGTCTGGGTGGCCAGACATACCAGGTCATTCTCACTGTTTACCGCGACTGCTACAATGGCCGGCCTGCCTTCGATGACCCGGCCGTTGTGGGAGTTTACAGTAACGGCACCAATTTTTTATTCAGGAAACTGGAACTGGCTTACGACAAGCTGACGAACGATACGCTTCCCATAGTACTCAATAACCCGTGCCTGGTTGGTCCACCCGATGTTTGTGTTCACAAGGCCACCTACACGGGCACAGTCACTCTCCCATATCGTCCCGACGGATACACGCTCATTTATCAGCGATGTTGCAGAAACCAGCTGATTCGCAATATACCCGATCCCCTGAATACGGGAATCAGTTTCACCGCAAATATTTCAGGTGAGACACTGCAGAGCTGCAATACATCTGCCACTTTTGTCAACTGGCCCCCGGTGGCTATATGCGTACATCAGCCTGTTGATTTTGATCACAGCGCAACCGATCAGGACGGAGATTCGCTTTTTTACCGGCTGTGCACCCCATTGAACGGACCTGATTCGCTGAATGCCATGCCGAAACCGCCGCTGCCGCCGCCGTATCCTGAACTGGAGTGGATCGATCCGCCCTATAGCCTGGCCAATATTCTGGGCGGGCAACCACTTGCCATTAATTCCTCCACAGGCTTTATGACCGGTGTGCCGAATACAGTTGGTAACTTTGTAGTCGGTGTTTGTGTGGATGAGTACCGTGGCGGCACCTATTTGTCCACCACGCGCAGAGACTTTCAGTACAATGTGGCCGACTGCGGGCAGCCTGCGGCGTCTTTTTTTGTTCCGCAAACCGTCTGCGATACCCTGACGGTGCGTTTTGCCAATGAGAGCCGCTTTTCCACGTTTTTCAGGTGGTATTTCGACTGGCCACAGCAACTGAGTCAGACATCAGTCGCATTTTCCCCGGTTCATACGTATCCCGATACAGGAACCTACCGGATAGCCCTTGTTGCAGAGCCCAATACTCCCTGTGCGGACACTTTCATTTATACGCTGAATCTGACCCTGACAGAGGGGGAGCTCACTGTTTCAGCTGATCCTGAAGAAATAGCCAGGGGCGAGTCGTCCCAACTGACGGCCTATTGGGCGAATGCTGTTTCCTATACATGGGCTCCAACATCATTCCTTGACATCACTTCGGGACCGACGCCGGTAGCCTCACCCCCCGAAACCACCACCTATACCG
>JBDLWO010000208.1:0-5832 GCA_039804245.1 Bacteroidota bacterium | reverse complement strand
GCGTACACGGCCACGTGCGCGTACCCGAAGGCATCCAGGGTGGTGGTTCGGCGCAGGGCATACTCATAGGTCTGGCCTGCCAGTACATTCTGATCGGTGTAGCTGGTCAGCGTGCTGGCGGTAGCATTGATCAGCGAAATCCATTGGTTCCCTGCCTGTCCTTTTGTCCTGCGCAGGAGCTGCAGGTTGCCGCCCGTCGGGTTGGGCCACTCGACCAGAACAGATACAGGCGACGCAATTACCGTGGCAGTCAGTGGAACGGTTGCATCCTGTGAAACCTGAGCCTGCCCAAACAGCGGCAGAAAGAGCGAAAGAAGGAAAAAGTTTTTCAGCATAAGAACGAGAATTATGGCTGGAAAGATCAGAAGAGCCTCTAAGGTAAATATATATCATGATATGGCAAACTTAGCGATCAAATTCTTGTTTCCAAAAATTCATCCGATATCAATGTCAAGAAAAGTATCAGAATTGCGCGCGCTGCTCAGCACCGAAGAAATTGACCGCATCGTTCAGATGGCGTGGGAAGACCGCACGCCGTTCGATGCCATTCTGGCGCAATTTGGTGTGAAAGAATCGGAAGTCATCGCCCTGATGAAAGCCGAAATGAGGCTCAGCAACTGGAAAAAATGGCGCGCGCGCGTACAGGGACGCGCTACCAAACACCGGGCACTCCGCCAGGAAGAAACGCTGAGGTTCAAAAGCCGGATGCAACGCGCTATCTCCGGAAACCGCATCTCCAAACGCTGAGGTAACCGGGATCACCTGCTCCGGTGACCACCGTCAGTTATTGCCGGGCAGGCGCCTGCCTACTTTTGTGCCCGGTACAGGTCAGCTTCCGGTTCTGACTTGTTTTCGTTCTCATCAAAAGTTGGACTCATGCCTGCCTCAGCTCTTCTCCAGTCCGGTAATGTTACCAAACCCGCTACGGTTTGTTTTCACTGCCATGAAAAATGCGAAGACGGGCGACTGAAGGTTGAAGACAAGGTTTTTTGTTGTGACGGATGCAAAATGGTGTATGAGATCCTGAATACGCACGGTCTCTGCAATTATTATAACCTGGACGACAATGCAGGAATAAGCCTGAAAGACCCCAAAAAATCCGGGTCCTATGCCTGGCTCGACGATCCCGAAGTACAGGAAAATTTGCTGGAATTCAGCAGTGAAAACAAAAACCGTGTGACGTTTTATCTGCCACAGATGCACTGCGCAAGTTGTATCTGGCTCCTGGAAAACCTCTACAAGCTGGATACAGGCGTATCAGGCTCCAGAGTGAATTTTCTGAAGAAAACGGTAACTGTTACCTATAACCCCGGTGAAACTACCCTCAGAAAGATTGCTGCCCTGCTCAGCTCGATTGGATACGCCCCTGAAATTAATCTGGGCGATGTGGATAAGCAGGAAACACCTGAAATCAGTAAGAAGCTGGCGTACCAACTTGGTATCGCCGGCTTCGCTTTCGGGAATATCATGCTGTTCAGTTTCCCCGATTATGTGGGAATGGATAAGGAAACTTTCCAGTGGTTTGCGGGTGTTTTTGGTTACCTGAGTATTATACTGTCGTTACCCGTACTCCTTTACAGCGCCAAAGATTATTTCATTTCCGCATGGCAGGGTATCCGGACCCGGCAACTCAATATTGATATCCCGCTCTGTCTGGCGCTTGGTTCGCTCTTTCTGCGCAGTCTGTGGGAAATTCTGACGCACTCCGGTCCGGGCTATCTCGATTCTTTCGCAGGACTTACCTTCCTGCTGCTCATCGGGCGCTGGTTTCAGCAACGTACCTGGCACGAACTCTCCTTCGAACGCGATTATAAATCCTATTTCCCGGTAGCAGCTATCGTGAGATCAGGTGATGATGAAATTACAGTTCCGGTTCAGCGGCTGGTTCCGGGCGATATCATCCTGGTGAGGGGACAGGAAATCATACCTGCCGACGGAATTTTGCTCAAGGGGTCTGCACTGATTGACTACAGTTTCGTCACCGGCGAAGCAGTCCCGGTAGAAATAAAGAGTGGCGACCGGATTTACGCCGGAGGCAAACAGATGGGTGAAAGTATCGAAATATCTCTCACGCGCCGTGTGTCTCAAAGCAGCCTCACCAGACTCTGGAATGACAATGCCTTCAAATCACGGGAAGATGGAAATGTAACCAGACTGGCGGATCAGGCAGGACGCGTTTTCTCCTGGATCATCCTCGCTGTGGGTGGGGGAGCGTTTCTTTACTGGACATTAACGGGCGATTTCGCCAGGGGCATCAATGCCTTTACTGCTGTCATGATTGTGGCTTGCCCATGTACGGTAGCACTGTCTATTCCGTTTACACTTGGCAATGTGATGCGCATGCTCGGCAGGCACGGTTTCTACGTCAAAAATATCAGGGTCGTGGAGACTTTTTCTGCTATTGATACTGTTATCTTCGATAAAACCGGCACGATAACCAATGTGGCCGGTCAGCAGATGCAGTTTCATGGAAGGACCCTTTCGTACGATGAAAAAGTGGCTGTCAGGTCGCTCACCCGACATTCTGCACACCCGCTCAGCAGGCGTATCTACGAATTGCTTTCACAGTTCCCGGTAGTTAAACCCGACTCTTTTGAAGAAATCGCAGGAATGGGTGTAAAAGGGGTGGTGAACGGACAGGAAATAAAAGCAGGATCAGCAGCATTTACCGGTGGAGAAGGGCAGGGCGTTTTCGTGGCTGTAAATGGTGAAATTGCCGGTTATTATGAAGTCAAAAGTCGGTACAGGACGGGACTGGATAAAGTCCTTGATTTTTTCGGAGGCAAATATTTTGCTGGAAGGAATCGTGGAACTTCAGTCTGGATGCTCTCCGGCGATCATGATCAGGAAGCTGTACGTCTGCGGCCATTTTTCCATGATACCAGTCTCATGCGCTTTAACCAGAGCCCGCAGGACAAACTTGATTTTGTGAAAAACCGGCAGTCGGAAGGACGCAAGGTGATGATGATCGGCGATGGCCTCAACGATGCGGGCGCTCTTCTTCAGAGTGATCTGGGAATAGTGGTAGCTGAGGATACCAATAATTTTACCCCGGCGTGCGACGCTATTCTGAGCGCGAAAGAGTTTACCGGGTTGCCCGACTTTGTGCGTCTCGCACGCGCAGGTGTACGCGTGGTGCACTGGTCTTATGCCGTGGCGTTTACCTACAATGCCATAGGACTTGCCTATGCAGTTACCGGTCAGCTGTCACCACTGATAGCGGCGGTTCTGATGCCGGCCAGCTCCATTTCCATCGTTCTTTTTGGTGTTGGAATGAGTAACCTGGCAGCAAAGTATATCCTGAAAAGCGAGGGTCGGAGCACCTATTCCATGACCTGACAGCGCAAATAGTGCCGGCTTTTCAAAATCAGGTGTATTAATAATGCTCGTGCGGAAATTTTTTTTCAAATTTGCACAATGCTGACCTTCGAAAAAAATACCCATTTCGCCCGTCTGGTCTGGGTAATCGTGGCCTGTGTGTTTGTGTCTGACCTGCTCATACCACGCAACTATGATGTCGTCTTTGCCTATCTACTGGCACACTTTCTGGCGGTTTTTTTCCGCGAGAAGAGCGATGTGATGCTTCTTGCTGTTGTCACATCAGTTTTATCAATCGTGGTACTGGTCGTAAAGCCACAGGATGCGCCCTTCGAACAGATGCTGCTCGAGCGGGCGCCGGCAGTAGTCAGTTTCTGGGCAGCTGCTTTTTTCGTCATCAAGTTCATGCAACTCCGTGAGGAAGAAGAATTGCAGGAAGGGCGTTTCAAGGCGCTTTTTGCCCATGCCAACCAGGGAATTCTGCTGGCTGACAGGAGCGGAGATATCGTGATGGCCAACCCTTCAGTAGAGCAGTTGTTCGGATATCAGACAGGTGAACTGATCGGCAAAAAGGTAGAACTTCTTATTCCCAATCGCTTTGCATCCAGGCATGTGGGGCATCGCACCAGTTTTCACAAAAATCCGAATGCACGACCGATGGGTATCGGACTGAGCCTGTTCGGCCGGAAAAAAGACGGCTCCGAGTTGCCCGTAGAAGTCAGCCTGAGTCCTTTCCGGATCCAGGAAAGTGAGTACGTGGTGGCATTTGTGGTGGACAATACCATCCGGAAAAACAACGAACATTCCATTCTGAAGCAGAAGCAGGAGCTGTCAAGTTTGTCGCAGGCACTGCGCGAACTGAATGAAAGCCTTGAAAACAAAGTGACAGAACGCACGGAAGAGCTCGAACATGCCAAAAATGAACTGAAAACGCTGCTCGACAAAGAACGGGAGCTCGGCGAGCTCAAAAGCCGGTTCGTCAGTATGGCTTCTCACGAGTTTCGCACCCCGCTCACATCGGTGCTGTCGTCGTCTGGTCTCATTCAGCAGTACGCCGACAGACAGGACTTTGGCAACATCCGGAAGCACGCCGAACGAATCAGAAACGCAGTGAACGGACTGAATACTATCCTGACCGAATTTCTGTCGCTGGGCCGGCTGGAAGAGGGGAGAGTTTCTGTCAATCCGGAAAAAATTGACATGGGTGAACTGGTACAGGATGTACACGAAACGCTCGGAAATATTTTCAAAAACGGACAAACCTTTGTTCACCATCACGCCGGCGAAAATATGGTGGTCATTGACGCCAATCTGACCAAAAATATACTCATTAACCTGATTTCAAATGCCATCAAGTACTCTCCCGAAGGCGCACCCATTACGGTTGAAAGTTCAGTAACTCCCGGGGAAATACTCATAAAAGTCAAAGACCGGGGTATGGGAATTCCCTGGCAGGATCAAAAACACCTGTTCGATCGCTTCTTCCGCGCCAGTAATGCCGTCAATACTACCCAGGGTACCGGTCTGGGCCTGTACATCGTTCAGCGATACGCAGAGATGATGGGCGGAACAGTTGGCTTTGAAAGTGCCGTCGAGGAAGGAAGTACCTTCTGGGTTAAACTGTAGGACCTTCAGCCATCTGATCGCGAAGTACCGTAATGCCGGCATTCAGCTCAAAACCGATGAGCAGGATGAAGCAATTGGTTTGTATCCAGATCATGAGTACAATCAAAGCTCCGATGGAGCCATAGAGTGTGTGATAGTTGCCGAAGTTGTCCACGTAAAAGGAAAACCCCCATGATACAAGAATGGAAAGTGACGTGGCAAGCATGGCCCCGGGATTGAAAAATGGTATGGGCCTGCGTGTAGAGGAACCGTAGCGGTAAATGGTGGAAAAATTGGTGTAAAAAAGCAGAATGACTACCACCCACCTGAAACTGAAAATCAGCATCCTGGTAATGAAGTCGGCCCGGATATAGCGGAATATAAAATCCAGTATCAGATCACCCAGTATCACAAAAACCACTGATCCCAACAGCACCATACTCACTAAAAAAGTGAGTTGAAAGGCCGTGATTCTGCTCTGAATAAAGTTCCGTTTCTTGAAACTGCTGTAGTTTTTTTTCATCCCTTCCATCATGGAAACCATCCCGTTGGAAGCGAACCATATAGCCAGAAAAAAACCGAACGACAGAAGACCACTGCGCTCCATAGTGGCTATTTCCCGGATGGAACTAAACAGCATGTCGCCCGCCTCACCGGGCATGACCTCGGAAATATTTGACCTGAGTACGTCTTCAAACGTATGTGGTGCACCATTGACGTCAATGTTCAGGTGATACAGGGGGGTATAGGGCAACAGCGTAAACAGTACAATGATACCCGGAAAGATAGCCAGAAAAAAACTGAACGCCATGGAATTGGCCCGCGTGACCAGCGCCTCTTTCTGAAGCTCCCGATAAATAAATAACAGCAGGTTGTATAACGGAATACCACTCAACCCGGGCAAAGATC
>JBDLWO010000207.1:0-2751 GCA_039804245.1 Bacteroidota bacterium | reverse complement strand
GCCTCCAGTCGCTGCACACATTCCGGCGGGAAAGTTCCCTGTGCGGTCGGACCGATATTGAGCAGGAAATTACCCCCTTTGGCTGTGATATCGGCAATATTCCAGATCAGCTCATCTGCCGGTTTGAAATTTTTATCATTTTTGTTGTAACCCCAGTGATCGTTCATCGTCATGCAGCTTTCCCAGTCGAGCGTGCTCTTTTCTCCGAGAATTTCCTGCTCGGGGGTACCGAAGTCGCCGGCTGCATCATCGGACGTATTCATGCCCTGCATACCGTTCCGCCCCTTCCCTACCCTGTTGTTTACGATGATATCAGGCTGCAGACTTCTGACATATTTGTACAGCTCCTTACCCTGATCTTCCGTCCATTCATCAATCCATTCGCCATCGAACCAGAGTACGCCGATATCGCCGTATTTCGTCAGCAACTCTTTCAGTTGCGGATACATATACTTGTCGCGGTACTCAGCCCAGCCGTCCCTGTTGGCTTTCGGGTGATGCCAGTCCATGATGGAGTGATAAAAACACAGCTTCAGTCCATATTTACGACAGGCATTTGCCAGTTCGTCCATCGGATCGCGCCCGAAAGGCGTACGGTCCATGATATCATAGTCGCTCACAGCCGAATTGAACATAGCAAACCCGTCGTGATGCTTGGAGGTGATGACGATGTACTTCATTCCTGCATTCCGGGCAAGTTTCACCCATTGATCGGCATCAAACTGCGCAGGATTGAACTGTGGAGTGAACTTTTCGTATTCAGAAACAGGAATCCGCGCCTCATTCATGAGCCACTCGCCGTAATTTTTCTGTCCGTTGTATTCACCGGCAGCAACCGAGTAGATGCCCCAGTGAATGAACAGTCCAAACCTGGCCTCCTTCCACCACGACATCCTGCGTGCACGCTGTTCGGGAGTTTCTCCTGCCTGAGCGGAGGCAGAAATGACAAATAAAATTGCTATAAACAGGGAAATTGCGTTTTTCATGCGGTGAAAATAATGCGCAACGGACTGAAAAACTCAATTCACCACTCTTTTTCCTTCTTCATCAAAGGATTTTCCTGAAATTGGATGTCAAAAAACGACTTTACTACATAAAAACCGTTCCCCCTGGTTGGCCGCAATGTAACGCCAGAATAATGTGATTGTACCTGGTGCTGGTTCTTTCATCAGCGACAACAGCCCAATCCCTACCAGCCGTTCTTCTTCAGCTTGTTTTCATACCCGCGCACATTATAACTCACGCTGAGCATGAAATAGCGCGCCAGTGTAGGTGCCAGACTCCTGTTCACATAATTAAGCGTTGCAGACTGATTAATAGTCAGTCGCTGGTTCAGTATGTCGAATGCAGCCAGACGCACCTCAATCTTGTTCTTGGGACCAAACAGCCTGCGAACCGAGGCATTCCAGATACTCACCTCCCGGCTGAAATCAAACCTGTCGTTGGTAAAACTGGAATAGGCGAAATTGCTCTCCAGGAAGGTTTTGTCCAATAATTGCCATTTAACCGAGGCGCTCAGACTGCTGTTCACCGGATTCTGCGTGAGATCGCTGCTGATTTCATACGTGGTATGCGTGTAACTCATATCACCATCAATATCAAATACCAGCTTCTGGCCGGGTGTAACAGAAAAGCCGGCACCCAAATTATAGCGGTCCGAGTTCGTGCGGGTTTCCTGTCCGTTGACATAAACCGGCGACCGGTCGAAGTCAATATTGCCATTCAGGTTCAGACTGAGTTTTGTCTTTATAATCGGGTAGCTCGACCAGAAACCCGTCGAAAAGTTGGTTCCTCCGGCAATATTTTCCGGCTTTGAGGTAACCCTCACCACATTATTAACAAATTCAGTCGTCTGGCTTTCCACGATTTTGTTATCATAAATAGAGTAGTTCATCCACATACTCATGTGAGCGAAATTGGCCGGATTCCAGTAACCCAGATCCAGACCCAGGCCATGTCGTGTTTCCGGGGCGAGATCCGGATTTCCCAGCGTCCTGAATGCCGGGTTATTGACGTTGGGTACCGGTTGAAGCTGCTGAAACTGAGGTTGATCTACCGAGTAATTGTAGCCCAATCCAACGCTCATATTATTGGGGAATTCATAATTGAAGTCAACTCTGGGCACCAGATTATTGTACAGGTTGCTCACCGGATCCGTCAGCAGAGGCTCGTTTTCATCGCGTGCGTACGCGCCATCGAGCCTGATCTGCTGTCCGGCCAGTCCGACTGACATATTCAATCCTTCAAAGCCATACCTGATCACTGTACCGAGCCTGTTTACCTGAATTGTGTTGTCATAGAAAATGCTCAGACTGTCTATTCTCTGACCGGGCGTTTCCGGGTTATCCACCTGGCGATTTACCTGATTGTCCGTCTGGTTGAAATTGTAGAACGTTTCCCAGTACCAGCGTTTGGAAAGTGGCTCGGTGAAGAGCATACTCGATTTGTACTGCCTGGCGCCGGTTTCGCCGTTATTTTGCTGGCGTATGTTCAGTGGCGACAGACTGTTACTGGAGAACAGATTATCGGTTGCATCCGTCTGGCTGCCGTTAAAACCTGCACTCAGGGCAAAAGAGCGACCTTTCTTTTTGAATTTGTGGCGGTATATAGAAGAAGCAGATACACGCCAGTTATCAGAAGCTGTACTGTTCAGCACGTTCAGGGAGTTGACAGGCCTGTATTCACTGTCGGAAAACAATTGCAGCTGCTGGTCGGAAGAACTGTTTGAACCAATCCTTCCGCTGAACTTGA
>JBDLWO010000206.1:0-20455 GCA_039804245.1 Bacteroidota bacterium | reverse complement strand
CAATTCAAAAAGACAGCCCTTGAGGCCGTCACCTATGGCCGTAAATCAGCCGATATCATGGGGGTACAGTGTATTGCACTCACCCTCGGAACAGTGAATGATGCAGGAGCGCTCGGTAATTACGGAGCGCACAAGGTGCTTCATGTTAATGACTCCTCGCTTGATCACCTCGACGGCCAGGTTTACGCCTCCGTAATTGCTGAGGTGGCCAGGCAGCATGGAGCCAGACTGGTTGTCCTGAGTCACTCATCCACCGGCAAGGCTGTCGCCGGGCGCCTTTCCGTAAGGCTCAGCGCCGGCATTGCTTCCGGAATAAACAGTCTTCCTACCATACAGGGCGAAAGTATCCGGGTAAGCAAATCTGTCTTCTCCGGCAAGGCAATCGCCGAATACGAACTCGGCGGTGATATAAATGTGGTTACCCTGATGGGCAACGCAGTCAGACCCGAAACTCTGGGATCGCCGGTTTCTGTTGACAGTCAATCAGTTACAATTCCTGCCAGTCGCATACGCGTGAAGTCCGCGCGTACACAGGAGGGTATTGTTCCGCTTCCGGAGGCCGAGACGGTTGTTTCTGCGGGACGTGGAATGAAAGACCCGTCCAACTGGGGAATAGTGGAAGACCTGGCAAGTGTTCTGGGAGCTACTACCGCCTGTTCGAGGCCGGTAGCCGACAGCCACTGGCGTCCGCACCATGAACACGTAGGTCAGACAGGGATTGCCATACGTCCCAATTTGTACATAGCGATCGGGATAAGTGGCGCCATTCAGCATCTGGCAGGTGTAAACAACTCCAGAACAATTGTGGTGATTAACAAGGATCCGGAAGCGCCCTTCTTCAAGGCAGCCGATTACGGTGTAGTGGGTGATTTGTTCGAGGTGGTACCACGCCTGACAGAGGCCATCCGAAAATTCAGATCCTGATAATCATTACCCATCAAACCGATTACCGCCGTAACTTGACACATTGAATGAGACGAATCGAATTAGAAATTGTCGCCCTTTCCCACAGTATGACTCAATCGCATAACTATGCAGTTGTGTTGGGGGAAAAGCGTGGCAAACGTCGTTTGCCCATTGTCATAGGCAGCTTTGAGGCACAGGCAATTGCCGTTGCCCTGGAGCAAATGACACCCAACAGACCCCTCACGCATGATCTTTTCAAGAACGCGCTGGATACGTTTCAGGTCAAGTTGAAAGAGGTGATCATCAACAACCTGCTGGATGGTATTTTTTATGCCCGGCTGGTTTGTATGAAAGACGGGGAATTGTTCGAGATAGATTCGCGCACCTCTGACGCCATAGCGATGGCTGTCAGGTACGACTGCCCGATTTTTACATACGATTTCATTCTGGAAGCTGCAGGTGTGGTTCTCGACGAACAGGAGGGCAGTTTTTCTTCTGTTTCGGTAACCACACCTTCCCTGGATGACAGTTCCTACGAGAACTGGCCTGCTGATTCCTTGAAAAACCGTCTTCAGGAGGCCCTGGACTCCGAGGATTATGAAACCGCCGCCCGGGTTCGCGATGAATTGAAGAGAAGGGAAGCAAAAGGGTAGGGGAGAGATTACCGGCCCATCGCCTCCCGTATTTTGGAGTATATCAGGGTGTTGTCGTAAATCCCGGTAAATATTCCGGCGGAGGGCCCGTAAGCGAATACCGGCACCCACGCCGCTGTGTGGAGTCTGGTAGAGAATTCCGCTTTGAAATCTGTCTTTCCGGTGCCTTTTACAAGTGCCATCCCGCCACACTCGTGGTCTCCTGTAACAATTACAAGTGTTTCGCCATCAGCCGCAGCAAATTCGAGTACATTCCGGATAGTTCGGTCGAAATCATGCATTTCAGCGCGAAGCCAGTTCCGGTCGTTGGCGTGACCTGCCCAGTCAATCTGACTGCCTTCCACCATCAGAAAAAAACCCTTTTCCGAGCGTTTCTTCAGAAAGTTGCACGCCAGCCTGGCTGCTCCGGGCAAATATGTTCTCCCTCCGGAAGCTGTAGGCGGTTCCTGTTTATCCGTAAAAATAACGAAGGGCTTTTCACCATTCCCGGGCGTGGATTTCATCCGGGAGCCACTCTCCACAGCATAACCCCGGGCGATGAGCGAATCTATCAGATTCTTTCTGTCGGGTCGGCCCCTGAAATTGTTTTCACCGCCCGCAATCAGGCAGTCAAAAGGTGTTTGCAGATAATCAAGTGCAATTTCATCTGTGAATGCCCGAAGTTCGCGGTGAGCGATGAAGGATGCCGGAGTGGCATGCGTGGCAGTACAGGTGACAACCATACCGGTTGCATAACCGGATTGCTCCAGCTCTTCCATAATACCTCCGCAGGCCGCTTCATCGGGGTAAATACCAATGGCGCCATTGGTGGTTTTATGCCCGCAGGAAAAAGCCGTTGCACCTGCAGCGCTGTCAGTAACCAGATTGTCTGATGAGTGACTTGTATGGAAACCAATAGTGCTGAATTGCCTGAAAATATTGTCGGGACCCTCCCAGTACCAGTGAGCCGATACCTGTGAAAGTGCCATCCCGTCGCCGATCATCAGGATAATATTTCTGGGTTTTCCTGAAAAAGTTACCGATTCAAGCCCGGTAATACCTTTTTGTGCCTGCAGGTCGGTGCAATAAAAAACCAGAAGATATAAAAGAAAACGGCGCATATCAGACAACTAAACAAGCAGGCCGTCTTTCATCTCGAGACAACGGTCGGAAAGTTCGGCGAGTTCTTTGTTATGAGTAACAATTACAAAAGTCTGACCATACTCCTGCCTGAGCAGCCTGAGCAGGTTGTGCAGATCGCCTGAGGACTGGGAATCCAGATTTCCGGTTGGTTCATCTGCAAAAATAACTGACGGGTTGTTTATGAGTGCGCGGGCAACCGCAACCCTTTGCTGTTCACCGCCACTGAGCTCGGTGGGTTTGTGTGTCAGACGATCACGCAGTCCGAGGTAGTCCAGTAATTCAGCAGCTCTTTTTCTGACATCGCTTTCATTTTTCTTGCCGATAAAACCGGGAATACACACGTTTTCGAGCGCCGTGAATTCGGGCAGGAGGTGGTGGAACTGAAATACAAAACCGATATGGCTGTTTCTGAAAGCAGCCAGTTGTTTGGCTGTCATCCGGTTGGTATCTGTTCCTGAAATGGAAACAATTCCCCTGTCGGGAGAATCCAGTGTGCCGAGTATATGGAGAAGTGTACTTTTGCCGGCACCTGATTTGCCGATAATACTGACTATCTCGCCTTTTTGCACTTCCAGGTTAACGCCTTTGAGTATCTCAAGCGATCCGTAAGACTTGTGTATATTTGATGCCGTTAGTACCATACCTGCAAAGGTCATAAAATTTGGCGTAATGTTTGGCGCGCAAACGATACAACATGAAGATTCTCCAACTTTGTAATAAGTTCCCGTATCCGCTGAAGGACGGTGCAGCCATAGCAAGTACCTGTCTGGCACGTGCTCTCGTATCGCTCGGGCATGAGGTGTCACTGTTATCCATGAACACCAGCAAGCACTGGTTTGATCTGGAAAAACTGCCTTCCGGCTTCAATCATTACCGGAATATATACACCGTTTATATTGATAACCGTGTAAAACCGGCCGACGCCCTGCTGAATCTGATCAGCGGTGAATCCTACCACGTCAGTCGTTTTGTGAATGAACGGTTCAGATCGGAACTGAAGAAAGTACTTGAGAGCAAGGACTATGATGCAGTCATTCTGGAAACCGTGTTCACAGCACCTTATATCAAAACTGTCAGAGAAATATCACCCCGCACGCTCGTGATCCTGCGCGCACACAACGTCGAGCACGAGATATGGGAGCGTGTAGCGAGAAATTCGGGGCTATTAAAAAAATGGTACCTGAATCTGCAGGCAGGCCGACTTAAAAAATTTGAAATCAGCGCAGGGAACGCCTGCGACATACTGGGTACCGTAACAAGCCGCGATGCTGATACCTTCAGATTACTTGGTACAGGCCACAAAATCATCCGTATTCCGATCGGTATAGATGTCAGAGACTATTCGGAGAATGTGGAAAGTTTCAGTAAACCGGTCAGTATGGCATTTATCGGCTCGCTCGACTGGATGCCCAACGAGGAGGGTCTTCGCTGGTTTCTCGATAATATCTGGAAAAAACGGCTTCATTTACTATTTCCTGACCTCACCTTTCACATAGCGGGCAGAAATGCGCCCTCCTGGCTGAAGCATCTGGACACAGCAGGTGTAATCTTCCACGGTGAAGTACCTGACGCCGGAGAATTTCTTCTTCAGCACTCCATATCTGTAGTGCCCCTGCTATCAGGTGGTGGTATGCGGGTGAAAATACTGGAAGCGATGGCGCTGGGAAGAATGGTGATTTCCACCACCATCGGAATGGAAGGAATAAATCCCCAACACGGTGTACATTGTCTGATTGCAGATGAGCCGGGCAACTGGGAAGAGGCTGTGAGCGGTTGCCTGAATGGCCGATATAATCCGGAGGCTATCGGCATTGCTGCACGCAGCTTTTGTGCTGTGCAGTTTGATAACCTCCGGATTGCCGGAGCCCTTGTTGACAGTATCGAACGATACCCCCGGATCAGCGACCTTTGAATTCGGCTTTTCTTTTTTCCACGAAGGCTGAGGCACCCTCTCTGAAATCTTCCGTAGCGCAACAGTTACCGAATTCATTCACTTCCACCTCAAACCCGTTGACACCATCGGTGTAGAAGGCATTTACAGAGGCGATAATTTTTGAAATGGCTACAGGCGCCTTGTCAGCAATCTTTTCAATCAGCGAGGTGGCCCTGGCTACCTCCTCGCCTGCCGGAACCACGTAATTGACCAGTCCGAGGCGGTGAGCCTCCTCTGCACCAATCATATCAGCGGTCATAAGGAGTTCCATAGCCTTTGTTTTGCCGATGTATTGTACCAACCGCTGCGTGCCGCCGTAGCCGGGAATCAGTCCCAGATTAACTTCCGGTTGGCCAAAGCGTGCTTTTTCGCCGGCGATCCGGAGATGACAGGCCATAGCAAGCTCGCAGCCGCCGCCGAGTGCGAAACCGTTGACAGCAGCCACCACCGGTTTGTCAAATCGCTCGATCAAAAAGAAAACATCCTGACCGCGTTGGGCCAGGGCCTTTCCCTGATCGGGTGAAAGGCCCAGAAACTCGGTGATATCGGCGCCTGCGACAAACGATTTTTCACCAGCTCCCGTGATTACAACCCCTTTCAGTCCGGGAACCGAGGGCGCAGTCACAGAGAAAAATTCATGCAACTCATCTATCGTCTGACGGTTGAGTGCATTGAGTGCTTTCTCGCGACTGATCGTGACAACAGCTGTATTGTCTGTGTAGGTTATCTGTAAGTTGGACATCATTGTTTGTGTTTATCAAGCTGGATCAGAATCCCTCCATTCCTTCCCCTTCCATTCTGTTGTTCTTCCTTTTGAAAAGAGAGACATCGAATTTGCCGAAGCGGTATGAAAAATTCATGCGAACGAGCTGGGCATCGCGACGACGCCATGAATCCTGGACAAAAAGGACAGATTCGGTGTGAGAACCATTTCTTCTGGATCTGAAAATATCCTGAATACTGATGGTGACACTTCCCTTGCGGTTCCAGAGATCTTTTCGTACAGAGGCGTCAACATACCACACCGGAATTGAGTAACCCTGCGCAGTACTGGAAGAGCCACCGCCCCATCCACCGCCGCCCATTCCGCCACCGCCACCGCCGCCCCATCGGCCGCCGCCACCGCCGCCGCCTGTATCGAAGGCAGTGCGGCTCTGGTATGAGCCATTGAGCTGGATAGTGAAACTTTTGGGAAGGCGGATATTTACATTCTCCTTGATGAGCCAGGTGAATTGTTCCGCCTTGAGTGTCTGTTCGGTACTGCTCAGATTCAGTACCGAATTATACATATTTATATTGGTAGTGAGTTCCAGTACCTTCGAGAAATTGTTTTTCAGCGTGAACTCCATGCCCAGTGCGGTACTTGAATTGGCATTTTCATACGTAGAAATACCGATCGTGCGGAGCGAGACCGGATCTACCTGTGAGTAGAAATACCGGGTGATCAGGTTATCGGAACGCTTGTAGTAAACAGAAAGCAGGAAATTATGCTGTTTGTTTATGATATTCTGGTAAGAGAACTCGAGAGAGTGGGCAAATTCGGGAATGAGATCAGGATTTCCGCGGGAGAGATTCAGCGAATCGGAGAAATCAGTAAACGGAATCAGCTGAAAAAAGTTGGGGCGATTGATCCGGCGGGTAAAGTTGAGCTGCAGATTATCCTCTTCATTCAACCTGTAGGTAGTGAACAGGCTCGGGAACAGGCTGAGTGGGAAGTTGTTGGTAAAGGCAGTATCCCTGTCAATCAGAGTACCCGTATATTCAGAACTTTCGGCTCGCAGACCGAGTTGATAACCCCACTTCTGGAAAGACTGGCTGAAAGTAGAATAAGCTGCAAATACCTGATCCCTGAACTTGTAGTTATCGGAAAACCCGGGTACATAAACGTAGGTGTTGGTAGCCCTGTCAAGGAAGTAATTACCGTTATTGCTGTCGAAATTTCTGATGGCAGCCCGTGCTCCCATCTCAATTTTTTTGGATTTGGTGATTGGATTGACGAAATCGGTCTGAAAAGTGATAAATTGATTGCCGCCGCTACCTGTTTGCCGCTCCAGGTTCGGGGCGGGGGAGTTGAGGTATTCAGTACGGAAGTTACCAGTATTATCGGATACAGAACTGTTGTAGTTGATGTCGGCGGTAAATTCCTTGCCGTCTTTGGGGAAAAGGTGTTTGAAGAGGAGCTGAGAGCCCATATTGGCGTAGCTTCGTTTTGAATCCGAGTATCTCAGCGACTGTATGGAGTAGTCGGGGAGCGTATCGAAATAGAAATTTTCCGTTCTGTCCAGCAGGTCTGTACTGCTGTGAGATCCCCTGTTATAGTTTCCGCTCAGCGTGAGCGTATTGCGATTACTCATGAACCAGTCAACACCTCCTCTCACCATGCCAAAGAACCCGTCGCTGACGGGCCTGTTTGACTGGCTGACATCTGACGTCGGCACTTTTGTGAAATTGAAATTCTGTCTTTCGGTGCTTGATACTGTGATATTTCTGCGCTGATTCAGGTTCAGGCCTACAAAAGCATTGAACTTATTCTGACGCGCATTGAGATCGCCACCAAGATTACCGCGGCCGCGCATATCAATTCCTGTTCTTACAGAACCATTGTATCCTGTGCGACGATCCTTTTTCAGCACAATATTGACAATGCCGGCGCCCCCACCTGAAGCATCGTACTTTGCTGAAGGATTACTTATAACTTCCACATTGTCAATAGCATCGGCGGGAATCTGATCCAGTGTCATGTTGGTAGGGCGACCATCCACAAAAAGTTGTGGGGATGCATTTCTCATGGTGAGGTTGCCATCAATATCAACGTTCAGCGTGGGTACATTTTTGAGGGCGTCTTCGGCAGTACCGCCAGCGGCAACATTATCCTTGTCAACCTTGTATATTTTTTTGTCCAGAGCGAGAGAAACCTGGCCTCCCTGGGCTTCAATGGTGACCTCTTTCAGCAGATTTGAGGACGCGGAAAGCCTGATATTCCCCAGATCCTTGTCAACTGCTCCGGCTGCCTGCTGAGGCATACCACCTCCGGGCCTGCCGCCGTTGTTTCTGCCCGGAGCCTGAAGGCCGAATGAGACCTTTGTTTCAGAAACTGCATAACCCAGATAATTGATTTTAAGGGTAAATTCACCCATAATCGGGAGGTTTTCAAGACTGAAATCGCCATTTTCGAGGGTAAGCTGTCCTGCGAGGAGCGTATTCTCCATTTTTTTGCTGGTACTGTCCCACTTCATACCGTAGAGTTGTACGGAGGCATATCCGATACCTTTGCCGGAGGCTTCATCTACTACTTTACCATAGAACCGGCCAATATTCATTTGCTGGAAATTACCCGTTCCGCCGGGTCGTCCCTGCGGATTCTGGGCTATGGAAAAGCCCGCAGAGATTGTCAAAAGCAGGATCGGGGCGAAAAAACGCATCATAGCGTACAAATTTTGATACATAAAACCGTTGTGTACAAAAGAAGGAAAGGTGAAGATTAAAACGAATGACAAAGAACCGTGGTTTTGCACAATAAAAATGCAAAATTCGACTTTTAAACAATATTGGCGCTGAAACGGCAATCGCCAGCCCCTCGTTCACAAATCATTAGGAATTTGTTCATTTCAAAATATATACAGCAACAGTGTCAAGCCTTTGCGGGAGTCAAAAAAATCATATCTTTGCATGAACAAGCCTTAACTTGTGTCAATCATCTAAACATCATTTCAAATGGATAATCTGACAAACGAAAATCAGAACAACACGAACGTTTACACGATTGTGATCGCGGTTCTGCTTCTTTTAGCTGCGAGCATTGGTTTCTTTTTCTGGCAAAAATCCAGGAAATACCTGGACGAGAACGAGCGGATCAAGATGGAGATGTCAGTACTTGAGAGTGAAAAGGCCTCCATTCAGGCTTCTCTCGACAGTTTGTCTCTGGCATACAGTGAGCTCAGAACAGAAAATGAGAGTTTGCAGGGCAGGGTGAATACAACTGCACAGCTGGTTCAGCAGAAGGAGGCTGTAATCCGAAAGATAAAGGCCAGTACGGCCAAAGATCTTGCAGCGCTGAGCGCGCAGGTAGATGAGTTGAAAAAGACAAAAATAGAACTTGAAACCATAGTATCTGCACTTCGAACAGAGAACGAGACCCTGCGAGCCGAAAATACCAGGCTGTCTGAAGAAAACTCGCAACTGAAGGGCGACAATTCTCAGTTGAACAACAAAGTTCAGGACCTGGCAAAACAGCTGGAAGACCAGATACGCAAGACGCAGTCGGCCACCTTCAAGGCATCATCATTCTCTGTGCAACTCGAGCGCAAAGACAAGCCCACTTACAAGGCAAAGCGCGCCCGTCAGATGTACGTCAGCTTTGATCTGGCAGATGTTCCGGAGCCTTACCAGCAGCTTCAGAAGTTGTACATGGTTATTACGGATGACAAGGGTACTCCTGTTCCGGCAGTCAATCCGGTCAAGGCGACCATCAATGCACCTGCAGGGAAGGTAGAAATTGTTGCCCAGCAAGTCAAAACAGTGGTACTGGAGCAAACCCAGCGCCTCAGTTTTACGTATAAACTCGATGACAAACTTGCCGCAGGCAGCTATCTGGTTGCTATATACTGCGACAAGGGATTGTTAGGCGCAGCAACTTTCAAACTGATCTGATATGTCAATTTTTCAACCCGGAAGTAAAACCTACAGTATCTTTTACCTTAAATGCCCCCGTTGTCATGAGGGCGACACGTTCGAAACCGGTAGCTGGTCATTCAAAAAATCATTTGATATGTATCAGTTTTGTCCCAAATGTGATCTTGACTATTTTCCGGAGCCCGGTTTTTATTACGGCTCCATGTTCATCTCGTACATCTGGACAGGCTGGATGTCGCTGCTGATTGTTGCGATACTGAACTGGTGGCTTGGATTCAGCCAGATTGCAGCCTTTGTTGTGCTTTTTTTCTTCCTTTTAGTCAATTTCGTGTACATATTTCGTATTTCGAGATTGATGTGGCTCAATATACATGTGAAATACGATCCGGATTCGCTGAAAAAGGATTGACAGAGTGCTGCCCATAAACCATATCTGCCATGCAACCGCAGAATAACACGGAAATTGACTCGTCCGGCAACAAACCGGAAGAAAAATTCTTCCTGCTTCGGAAAAACTGGCGCAGGGCTGAGAATACTCTGTTTTTTGTTGTCCTGTTTTTTGTTTCCGTCTATTTCGTACTGCAATCTCCTGCGGTGCAAAACTGGCTGGTCCGGCGCGTAATAGAACAGGCTTCACTTGCTCTGAACACCAAAGTTGATCTGCGTAGAATTAACGTAGAGTTTTTCGACAACATCCTGCTGGAGGATTTTTTCATTGAGGATTCGAGGGGCGACACACTGATCTATGTGAAGAGACTCGGAGTGGGAATGAAGTCCAATTTTTTCACGCTTCTGGGGCGGGAGATAGAGATCGAACAGATTGAACTCACCGGTGCGAGAATTTACTCGCGCAGGGCGGAAGGAGACACAATGAATACCATCCGTACCTTCCTGTCGCGTATCCCGAAAAAAGAAAATTCCGGAAAAAGCAGTCCGATAAGCTTGCGCATCCAGCATCTGAATCTGGATGATGTTGTTTATCTGAGCGATACAGAAGTTAACAACTCCAGAAATCCACAGATCATTGATCGTGAAAGACAGTATTTCCATATACCGTCGGGACACCTCAAAATACAGTCACTTGATACTGAAAATCAGTTTGTGGACATACAGTCGGCCAGGTTCGATGGTTTGTATGTTGATCTGGAATCCTACGAGCGGCCAGCCATTCTTCCTTTCAGACCACGTACACCCAAACCGGCAAAAACCGGCAAAAACCGTGTTCCGATGACTTTCCTGGTGGGAGAACTCTCACTCAGAAACGGACGATTTCAATTCGATCAGTTTTTCAATGTCAGAATGAACCCCCTCCCGACGGAAGTCATGGACTACGATCACCTCGACATTACCGACATTGCGCTGGACGGGACAGATTTTGAGTTCAACGATGAATTCGACAACAATGACTTCATCCTTTCGGGCGCCATAAAACACCTGGCAGCCAGTGAGCGCTGTGGCTTTCAGCTTAATCATGCGGAAGCTGCCCGTATTCAGGTCAGTGATACACTCGCCAGTCTTACCGGTACTAAAATTCAGACTTCAGCCTCTTCCCTCGGAGATACCGTTCTGTTCCGGTATTCCGGGTATCGGGATATCAGGAATTTTGTTGACAGTGTCAGTATGTATATCCACTTTTCGCCGGGATCCCGGTTACAGCTTGGCGATATTACCCACTTCGACAGGAATGTTGCAGAAAACGAGTTCTTTCAGCTGAATCACGGTGAAGTGGCCGATGTGGAGGGTGTTATTCAGGGCAAAATAGACAGACTTCGCGGCGACAATCTGAAACTTGCACTGGGCAGTACAGCCAGAATTGAGGGTTCCATGAAAGCCAGTAACCTGAATCAGGAGTCCTCATCACCTGTAATACTGTCATTTGACCTGAAAGAATTCAGAACAGACCTGGCTACAGTTCAACGAATTATTCCATCGTTCAAGCCACCCGAACAGTTATTCAGGCTCGGCAGTATTTCTTTCAGGGGAGAGTATCAGCTGTACGACTGGGTTGATCACGTAATTTATGGAGAGCTCGGCTCAGATTTGGGAAATGGAAGTCTGGATTTGCGCCTGAACCTGAAAGACGGCCCGGACAAGGCCGTTTACGGGGGCGAGCTGAATATGAAACAGTTTAACCTCGCTGGCTGGACGCTTGATGATCGCTTCGGGAATGCCACCTTTGATATCAAGGTGGACGACCAGTCAACCGGTTTGAGTCTTTCAACCATTAAAACAGCCATAAAAGGAACAATAGATACCCTTACCTTCAACGGATACAAGTATCGGGGAATCAGCCTGAACGGAAAATTTGACCAGAAAATTTTCGACGGAGCTCTTGTAAGCGACGATCCCAACTTCCAGTTTACGTTCGATGGTCTGGTAAATCTGAAAAACGAAATACCTGAATTTGATTTCAAATCGAAAATCAACCGCATTGACCTTGCCAAATTGAACCTCACCGAAAAAGACCTGACAATTTCGGGGAATGTGAAATATCTCCAGCTCAAGGGCGCCAGTTTTGAAAAACTCACCGGACGGGCGGAGTTCAGCAATCTGAAGCTCAATCAGGATTACGACGCTATCATACACAATATTGGCTCCTTGAAAATTGAGACCTCATATCTCACAGACGGGAGCAGATATTTTGTGGTGGCATCCGATATTATCAAAGTTGAGATGAGCGGTACGTATAATCTTGAAACCGTATTTCCCAACCTCGTCAGGCAACTGACGGCAAATCACGATGGATTTTTCAGTCAGTTGGGCCTGAAAGTTAACAACCCTCACAGTCCGGCTTCGAACGAAAGATATGAACTGAAACTGGAAATCAGGGATTCGAGAAGTCTGACCAGGCTGGTTGCGCCTGAGCTCGATACCCTCCGTGATGTATATCTGCGGCTGAATGTCGAGGCTGACAAGGGACTTGCTTACATAAACCTGCAGCTGCCAGAGCTCAAATATGGCAGTATGAGTCTTCAGGACCCCAATATAACTGTGAGTACAGTAGAAGACAGCCTTTTCTACAGCCTGAGAGTTCCTGCGATACTGTTTTCAGGAGAGCGCTCGGTACCCCAGGTACAACTGTCCGGCGCACTGGTACTGGATGAATTGTTTTTCAGGATGGAAGCCAAAGGGAGGCAGGATGACGAATTGACAAGCACCTATATTGAGAGCCTGCTGCTGAACGGCGACCTGACCGTGGTTGATTCACTCTGGCAACTCAGGTTCAACTCGTCGAGGATAACCATTTTGCGCCAGGAATGGCTTATTGCCGACGACAACTATGTGCGCTTCAACAATAACTATTTCGAAACCAGGGATTTTGAGTTGTTCAGCGGGGTAAAGCGTATATTACTGGAAGGGTTAAACGAGGGAAGGGGAGCGCGGTTTTCCCTGACCAACTTCAATCTGAATGAACTTAACAGGCTGTTTGATCCGGAAATGATTCGTTTGGATGGGAAAATATATGATTTTGAGGTGCGAATAGGAGATATTTTCGAACAGGAGAATATTGAAATCGGCTTTTTGACCGATACCATGTATATCAATGAACATCCGTACGGAACGTTGCTGGGCAATATTGACATGGCGGATATGAATTCCCCGCTGCAGGCCAAAGTATTTTTGCGTCAGAACGACAGCACCCGTATGAGAGTCGCTTTGGCCTGGACGCCAGCTGACGGCAAATACAGTTACTCAACAGCTGTTGACCAGCGTGTAAAGCCGGGAAACATGATCGGGAAGGCAGATTTCAGGAACTTTCCGTTTGAAATACTGGAAACATTTGTTCCCGACATCTCGCTCACGTCGGGCAGGGTAGAGGGCAACCTCACCCTCTCGGGCACCCCTTCGAGAATAGGGCTTGATGGCAGTATCCTGATCAATGATGGACAAACCAGGCTAGATTACCTCAAGGCCATGTTTCACATCCACAATCAGGTGATACGTCTGACACCGAACAGTATCGAGGCGCTGCACGATACCATATGGGATGCATCCCTGAAACATTTTGCATTTGTTGATGCCAAACTCCAGCATAGCAATTTTTCCGACTGGATTGTTGATTGCTCAATAAAATCTGCTGATAATCAATTTCTTATGATGAATACAACCGCTGAAGACAGCGATCTGTATTACGGACAGGGAATTGGAAGTTTTACCTGCGACATATCGGGGACATTTGAACTGACCAACATGGATATCACTGCTGTAACAGGCAGGGATACACGACTGTATCTGCCCCTCAGCACGGTATCAGATGCCTCGGAGGTCAGTTTTATTACATTTACCAACGAAGAAACAGAGGAGGGTGACTCCAATGGTAGCAAAGCAGTCAAGTCCTTCTCTTTCAATGATTTAAAGGGGCTAAACTTCAACATGGAGCTCACCATCAACCCGGAGGCTGAGGTGCAGCTTATTTTCGACGAGCAGGCGGGAGATATCATCAGGAGCAAGGGTAGGGGAGACCTTATTTTCAAATACGGAGTTGACGGCAACTTTACGATGTACGGCCGATATACGGTTGAAGAGGGAAGCTACCTGTTCACCCTGATGAATCTGGTAAACAAGCCATTCCGAATGGTAAAGGGAGGAACAATTGACTGGTATGGCAATCCGTACGACGCGAGGATCAACCTGAATGCCACCTATGAAGTGAGTACAGCTCCGTACAACTTCGTACTGGATGAGGTGGAGCTGCTCAGTACAGTAAAAAATGAGGCCAGTATACCGACCAATGTGATAGTCAACATGAACCTGAGTGGAGAGCTTATGAAGCCCGACATCACGTTTGATATGGATTTTCCGAACGTCACATCGCAGCTTAAAAGTCTGACAGACAACAGATTACGAATCCTGAAACAGGATCAGAGCGAGATGTCAAGACAGGTGTTCGGTTTGGTGGTGGTGGGTGGTTTCCTGCCGCCCAATACCGGTTTCATACAGGCAGGAAATTACGCTTCATCTTTGTATAATACTGTAACACAGATGATTGCGAATCAGTTTTCCAATTATCTTGCGGGTGTTGCATCCGAGTGGTTCAAGGGCAATATCTCCAGTCTGGACCTGGATATTGCGTATAATGACTATCAGAATGCAGTTAATCCGGGTGACCAGGCAGCTGCCATTGGCGGCCGCGAGGTACAGTTCAAGCTCAAGAGCGGCTTCAAGGACGACAGGATAACCGTACAGGTCGGATCCCAGTTTGGCGTGGGTCGTTCAAACCTGCCTGTGGCGAATGGATTTCTGGGCGAAGATGTTACCGTGGAGATCAGGATTACCGAGGACAACCACTGGAGATTCAAGATATATCAGCGACTGGAGCCCGACATTTCGGGTCAGCGTCGTGATCGTTATGGTGTTGGATTGAGTTTCCAGAAGGAATACGATTCGTTTTCCTCCATGATTCAGGGCATTGGCAAGGATATGAAACGGCGGGGCGACACCCGGTAGCTGTTTTTTCGCCTTCTGTTTGTTCTATAATTTATATTATGTTAAATAGAACAGGCGAAAAGGTCCCGGGAACAACATTGCCCGGGCAGAAAACAGAATGGTTCAATATCCAATTCATTCAATATCTTTGTGCCTCTTTCAATAACAAGCCAAGCGCAGAATGCCCGAAAGCATAACGTGCAAAGCGCAAAAAATCCGCGAATACCGGCGATCTGCAAAATCTGCGATGAAAAACACCTACTACGATCTCGTAGCGCAAACCTTTGATTTCCCTCAGGACGGTTTCACGCTCAATTCCAATCGCTTGTTTTTCAACGGAATAGATGTTCATGACCTGATTCAGCGGTACGGGACACCACTCAAACTTACTTACCTTCCCAAAATCGGTGAAAAAATTCAGTACGCAAGAAAGCTGTTCCGGGATGCCATTCAGCGGTATAACTACAACGGAAAGTATGTGTACTGCTACTGTACCAAAAGTTCTCATTTTGCCTTTATCCTGAATGAAGTGCTCGAAAACGGCACTCAGCTGGAAACCTCTTCGGCCTTTGATGTTGACCTGATCAGGAAGCTGTACAAACAAGGCAAAATCAATAAAAGTACCACCATCGTCAATAACGGGTACAAACCCCGGCTGTACGCTGAAAAAATCGCCGGACTCATCAATGATGGTTTCTACAATGTTATTCCTGTGTGCGACAATGCCCAGGAACTGGGTTATTACGACGAGTTCATCACACAGCAACAGTGTAAAATCGGCCTCAGAATGGCCACCGAGGAAGAGCCCAACTTCGAATTCTACACATCCAGACTGGGTATCCGCCAGAGCGAAATACTGAATTTTTACAAGGAAAAAATCGCTGAAAACCCCAAATTTCAACTGATAATGCTCCATTTCTTTGTAGATGTGGGCATCAAGGATACTATTTACTACTGGAGTGAGCTCAAACGAGGTATTAAAACCTACTGTCAGCTCCGCAAGCTCTGCCCTACCCTCTCCTGCCTCAATATCGGAGGCGGAATGCCCATCCGGAACTCTCTCGGTTTTGAGTACGATTACGCTTATATGGTAAGCGAAATCATCAGGCTCATCAAGGAGTACTGCGATTCAGAAGGCGTTCCGGAGCCCGATATTTATACTGAATTCGGCAAATATACTGTTGGCGAAAGCGGAGCCACCATCTTCTCTGTTATCGGCAAAAAACAGCAGAATGACGCCGAAGAATGGTATATGCTCGACAATTCTCTGATCAATACACTGCCCGACAGCTGGGGTATCAAGGAGCGCTTCATACTTCTTCCCATCAATCACTGGAACAAGGAATATCAACGGGTAAATATCGGCGGTATCAGTTGCGATAATGCCGATTACTATAACTCCGAGGCGCATATCAATCAGGTATATCTGCCCTCCTACGACGAAAATACCGAGGAACCCCTGTATATCGGATTCTTCCATACAGGCGCCTATCAGGAGTCGCTCAGCGGTTATGGCGGACTGAAACACTGTCTGCTACCAGCACCGAAACACGTGCTGATTGATAAAAATTATTACGGCGAATTTGTTGATACTGAAGTGTTTAAGGAGCAAGATGCTGATTCAATGCTCAAAATTCTCGGTTACTGACAAACCTTCGCGGCTCCGGGCCGTTTAATCGGTATGAAGCATCCGCAGAAAGTATCCGTTTTCCGAAAAGCCCACTTCAATGCTGCCCACAGGCTTCACAATCCGGCGTGGAGCGATGAGAAGAACCGCGAGGTTTTCGGACTTTGCAACAATCCGAACTATCACGGGCATAACTATGAACTGGAGGTAAAGGTGACTGGCGAGATTGACCCGGAAACGGGCATGGTGCTGGACCTGGGCTGGCTGGCCTCACTGGTAAAAAATGAGGTGGAACTCCGGTTCGATCACAAGAATCTTAACCTGGATACTCCTGAATTCAGTGATTTGATTCCAACAGCAGAAAACATCTGTCTGGTGATCTGGCAGAAAGTGCGCGCGCACCTGCCCGGGCACCTCGAACTGGGAATCAGACTATATGAAACGCCAAGGAATTTTGTGGAGGTGGGATAAAATGACCGGTCAGAATTCCAGGGAAGTCCTGCTCCCCCGGAATTCTGCTCAACAGCCGGGTTTACTTATTGCTTCGTAATCTCGCTTGCCTGAAAAACCCTTCCGGTTTTGTCCTCAAGGGCAAGTACATACACGCCGGGAGTCAGATCATCAAGTGTATAAACACCATTGTTATTACCTTCAAAGCGCAGAACTTCTCTGCCTTCCAGATTGAAAATACGCACTGCACTTACTTCCTCAGCCTGCTCGAGCGCAATATAGGTAGCAAACGGGTTGGGGAAAATCTTCACCTGTGCGGCTGGCAACTCCCTGCTGCCAGAACTCTGGTTGAGCTTGTAAATCGCTACGGTGGAGTCGGCGGTATTGTTCAGGTTTTTGATTTTCAGATGAACGATACCTTCGCAGAAAGCTCCGGCAGTGTAGAAATGAACAATCAGTTCGCCGGTTTCATTCGGATCCATGTTCAGATTGCGGGCATTCACTGTGCGTGAGTAGCAGGTCACCGGATCACAGATTGCCGTTTCACAACCGGGGGTAATGGAAATAACCTGCCTTTCCCAACGAAGATTGATCGTATTGGCGGTCAGGTTTTTGATAGTTGCATGTGCGCCGATGTCATCGGCATCACCCACGGTATCAACCGGATTGGGTGTCACCTGAAATACGGAAGTAGTTTGTGCGCTGGCAGCCGAGAAGGCAGCCGCAGCCAAAAGAGTGAGTAAGCGTTTCTTCATGTTGTTAATGTCGCTTGTTGGCAGGTTCATCAATTTTTTACAAAGATAGTGCTACAAGTAAAAATGAAGTACTAAATTTGTTGATTCTCACAGAGATTGGCCACAACCGGACATATTTTAACATGGGCGCGCGTGATTTCGCTATTATCATTGCTTTCAGCGGGTGTTTCTGCGCACAGCTGCCAGCCCAGTTGCCTTCAGGCTCTGTGGCTCCCGACTTTGCTGCCTATGACGTTGGAGGAAATCTTCAACATTTGTACTCCGTTCTTGATTCCGGTAAGATTGTGGTTATGGAAGTGAGTGCCACCTGGTGCCCTCCCTGCTGGGCATATCACCAGAGCGGCGAATTACAGGAGTTTTTTCTCGAACACGGTCCCGGAGGCGATAACCGCGCACGCGTACTGTGGGTAGAAGGTGATGAAGCCACCAATATCGAATGTATCCTCGGACTTCCGGGTTGTTCGGTTTCGTCTCCGGGAAACTATTCATCGGGAGTTACCTATCCGCTTCTCGACAATTCCGCCATAGGAGATACATTCAGGGTGGCCTACTACCCTACTCTGTACGTTATTTGTCCGAATAAAAAACTGTACGAAACCGACGCGCGCCCTGCTGATGCGCTTTGGGATCTGGCCAGGACTTGTCCTGTTGCTTACGGACAAAACAATGCAGGTATTTACGAATTTTACCCAGGATACGAACTTCCTGAAATATGCGGAGAAATTGAACTGAATCCGTCATTCCAGTTGACCAATCTGGGGTTTCAGCCGCTTACTCAGGCTGATATCAGGCTCCGTTGGAATGGAGCGGATGTCGGTCAGATAAGCTGGACCGGATTACTCGGAATCTATGAAGATACCCTTATATCATTCACAACCCAGCCCGTATCCGATGAAGGGGTTGTCAGTGTTCAGATCAGTTCGGTGAACGGAAATGCCGGTGATGATAACAATGCGGATAATTTTCGTTCTGCTGTTTTCGGGAATTCTGCTTATTTCCATTCCACCGAACTGCTTCTTAAAATACGAACTGATGATTACGGTCAGGAAACCTACTGGGAACTTCGCGATGAAAATGGCCAGGTGATAGAATCTGGCGGCAATGAACTTGTGGGTCCTGATGGAGGAGGTAAATTTCCGCTTGGAGTCACTGCCGGCGCCGGTAGCCTGTCGTCGAATACAATTGTAAAGGACACTCTGTATCTGCCCATGCCGGGGTGTTACTCCATACACTTTGTTGATGCTTTCGGGGATGGTATATGTTGCCAGTACGGAAACGGTTACTACAGATTGTTCGATTTGTCTGACCCCTCTACCCCAGTCATTTCCGGCGGCATGTTTACCGAGTACGACCGGCATGCGCTGGAATCCGGAACGACAATATCTGCGGACGAGGTGATTTCACACGGAGAGCATTTTGAAGTTTTTCCGAATCCGGCTTCAGGAAGTCTTGATTTCGGACAGAGTGGTTGTGATTGGTCAGACTGGACTATCTGCAATCTTTCCGGTCAGGTGGTTCACAGGTCGCGCTCGCGCGAACTGCCCGATGTGACGAATTTGCCGAATGGACTATACTGTTTGTGTATCCGGCTGAACAGCGGTGTACAGATGATCAAACTGGTGGTGCAGCATTGATCTGGAGCTTGTTCAGGTTCTCTCGCCGGGTCAAAAACGGCTTGTTTTTTCCAGCGGCAGAAAATCCTGAACAAGCTCTCTTAAAGGTGGTCAGGACTCAAGAAAACCGATATTCCGTTTCAGTCCTTCGAATTTCACTCTTTTTACGGCCGATTTCCTGAATATCCTGCCAAAAACTTCTTCAGTAAGTTCCTGCCAGTCGTGTCGTTTCATATCGAGCAGATCCGGATGTGGTTCAAATTCCGGCGTTTCATGTCGGCGGGAAAACCGGTTCCACGGGCAGACATCCTGGCACACGTCGCAGCCAAACATCCAGTTTTCGGTTTTTCCCCTGAAGGAGGATGGTATTTCCTCGCGCAGTTCGATCGTCAGGTAAGAGATACATTTCGAGGCATCCAGAAAATAGCCATCAGGTGAGATGGCTTCGGTCGGGCATGCATCAATACACTTTCTGCAGGTGCCGCAGTGATCCCGTATCGGATCATCGTACAGAAGTGGCAGATCGCAGATGATTTCGGCCAGGAAAAAGAAAGAGCCTGCTTTCGGGTGAATGGTAAGGGTATTCCGTCCATTCCAGCCGATACCGGATCGTTTTGCCCATTCACGTTCCATCACGGGAGCGGAGTCAACAAAACAGCGGCCATCCACCTCCCCTATTTCATCCCTGATATAGTCAAGCAGCGATTTCAGCCTGTCTTTTACCACGAAGTGATAATCCTGGCCGTAAGCATAGGAAGCGATCTTCGGAGCATCAGAGTCCTGTTGTTTTTCCGGATTGAAGTAGTTGAACGTCAGGCATATAACTGTCTTTGCGCCTGGTACCAGCAGTGTTGGGTCCACCCGCATGTCGAAGTGGTTGGCCATGTAGGCCATTTTACCGTGCGCGTTGGCGTTGAGCCATTTCTCCAGTTTTGCAGCCTCCTCATCAAGTTTCTGCGCGCGCGCAAAGCCGACAAACCCGAAACCCAGCCGAAGTGCTTCCCTGCGAATCAGTTCAGTATGACGCTCGGTAACAGACATTACTGGTACTGCTCTGCGTAGTACTGCTGGTAGGAGCCGGAAATGACATGTTCCAGCCATTTCTCATTTTCCAGATACCAGCGGGCGGTTTCACGGAATCCTTCACCCGATTTGACAGTTGGAGCCCAGCCGAGTTCATTCTGCAGTTTGGACGAGTCTATGGCGTAGCGCCTGTCGTGGCCCGGACGGTCTTTCACGAAAGTGATCAGCGAGCGGGAAGATCCGGCAGGACGTCCGAGCAGATCATCCATGATATCGCACATTTGCTGAACCAGATCGAGATTTTTCCACTCATT
>JBDLWO010000205.1:0-14014 GCA_039804245.1 Bacteroidota bacterium | reverse complement strand
TGTCGCGGCCGTTATCTGAACTACCTACACCTTTTTTGTGTGCCATTTTTCAGCGTTTTTTTGAATTTGAATGAATCCGTTTTTCAGGGACGGCGCGACTAAGCCTTGATAGACTCAATCTTGATTTTGGTGAACGACTGGCGGTGGCCGTTTTTCTTGCGGTATCCCTTGCGGCGGTTCTTGTGAAAAACAATCACCTTGTCGCCCTTTACGTGAGCCAGAACGCTTGCCTGAATGGAAGCACCTTTCACATTGGGAGTACCAACGGTTACTTTACCGTCGTTATCGAGCAGATGTACGGCATCGAAGGAAACCGAATCTCCTTCATTGGCTGCCAGCCGGTGGACGAAGATCTGCTGACCTTCCTCAACTTTGAATTGTTGACCGGCAATGGAAACGATTGCGAACATGTTGAAAATCAAAAAGTTAAGTTAAAATGATCCCTTTTTTACACAAAAAGGCCCGCAAAGATAAGGCTGAAAACGTTTAAAAACCAAGCGAAACAGGACTTTTTTCATCGTAATGATCATTCATCCACTTTTTTCTGTACCGGTTTCGACTGTTTGATCCGATAATTGAAGGTCAGGTTGATTTGCCGGCGACGCCACTGGAATGAACTCTCTGTATAGAAATCTGCGCCCTCTGTTATTCCTCTCCATTTGCGGGTATTGAACATATCCGATACGTTCAGCGTAAGGGTTCCTTTTTTCTGAAGGACATCCAGACTGGCTGCCAGATCCAGATAATACAGTGCCTTTCGTTTTCCCTGCGCTGTATTCTGTGGTGCTTCGTAGTTGCCTCTCAGTTGGAAATCAAAATCATGGGGCAGCATAAAACGGGAGGTAAGTCGGGCAAACCAGCTGTTGGTAGTTGTTGTAAAGGTGGCATCCAGGTTGCTCCCGTCTATCCGGGCGTGGAAAAGATTGAAATTGGCGTCGAGTTTACACCATTTTACCGGGTTATAGCCAGTGGTAAACTCGAATCCGAGTGCATTTTCAAAGTTCAGGTTTTCCGGACGGGTACGGGCCAATCCCTGTGTATCGAGCAACCGGATCTGATCTATTTTGGCATCAGTATGCCGGAAATAGACCGAAGAAGCCATGGATCCCTGGTCGAAGTATTTCACGTGCCCGACTTCAACCACATCACTGAATTCGGGATTGAGATCCGGGTTTCCACTCCAGTAATTGCGCTTGTCGGTATAAGTAAAGAAGGGAGAAAGATCATTATAGGAAGGTCGTCGTACCCGGCGGCTGTAGCTCCACTGAATGGCGTGCCCGTCGGGCAACTCGTACGTAACGTGCGCACTCGGAAAGAAATTGAAGTAGTTCCGCGGGTTTGTTTCGCCGGTTTCTCTCAGAATAGTTTCAATGTCGGTGTGCTCGGCGCGGAGACCGCCCTGCCATGAGAATTTATTGCGTTTATTGCCATAAATCAGGTAGGCTCCATTGATATTTTCGTTGTAAATGAAGTAGTTATCCAGTCCGGGGATTACTTCAAAAACTCCGTTTGTATTCCGGCTGGTTACCTGATAATCATTCACCATGTCGCGGAAACTGCTCCTCAGCCCGGTCTCAAACTTGCCGTCTTTCCCCAGCGGGCGCACGTAATCAAGCTGGAAGAGGTACTGGTTTTCGTACTCGTCGTTGAGTGATTTTTCAAACAGTGCCTTTGAAACATCTTCGGTACCATTCGGGAAATAAGTATTTTGCGGAAATGACTGATCTGAGTGCTCCCAATAGTTCAGGTATTTGGCTTCTGCTGTGAGCTCGTGCCCCTCATCGGAAAACTTGCGCCTGTATATCAGTGAATATTCCGAATTTGGCTCATCTTCCGTTTCGTCCTGATTCCGGAGTGTGTAACCGAGGGGATTGTCTGTACTGAACAGATAATCTTCATAACGGATGTAAGAGAGCCGGTTGGCGTCACTTCTTCGCCAGAGGCATGAAGCGGTGAGCACACTTTTCTCGGTAAAAAAGTAATCCAGACCGCCCCGGATATTATTATTCAGAATTTTCGTCTTGTTTTCTGTACTCTGGAGCAGGATAAAAGTGGTATCGCCTGAAGTGCGGCGCTGGTAGAGATCTCCTCCGCCAGGCGATTTACGGTGCGAAATGCCGTAATTGATAAAAAAATTGATTTTGTTGTGCCTGTAGTTCAGATTGGCGGAGGCGCCAAAGTTGTAAGGATAGCCACTGATGAGTTCAAAAGAGCCGTTGAATCCCTGTTTTTGATCTTTTTTCAGTACAATATTGATGATACCCCCCGATCCTTCTGCCTCGTACCTGGCCGAAGGATTGGTGATAATTTCCACCCGGTCTATCATACTGGCCTGCAGTTGCTGTAAACCGGCACTTCCCTTGAAACTGACCAGACCGGATGGTTTTCCGTCTATCAGGATCCGTACATTGTCGCTGCCTCTCAGTTTGACTGTTCCGTCGGGATCCACACTCACCGATGGAATATTGGTGAGTATTTCTGTGGCAGAACCGCCGGCATTGGCCAGATCCTTGCCCACATTGAATATTTTTTTGTCGAGCGACAACACCATGCTGCTCTTTTCTGCCACAATCTCCACCTCTCCGAGCGATCGGGCAGTTGCATTTATTGTCAGGATACCGATATCGTAAACCGGCCGTGCTTTCGAAAGATTGAAGGTATCAGTTTTAACTGTCTCAAAACCAATATATTCTACCTCTGCATGGTAGGTTCCGTAAGGCAGCTGCACTGAAAATGTGCCATCTTCTGCAGAAAGAGCGCCCCCTGCCAGTTGATTGTCTGCGACCTTGTACACCCTCACGTTAGCATAGGAAAGCGGAGCGGCGGCGGCGGCATCCTGTAATACGCCCCTCAGTGTTGCCTGTTGCGCATGTGCGGACGCATATACACAAACAAGAGCCAGAAGTATATTGAAATGAGGTTTGATGCCGGCACAAAACAGGCGTTGAACAGAATAGGGTGTCAGTGTCATGTCAGAATCAGTGAAAGTACAGATGCTCTCTTACGGAGCCCGGCGCAAAGGTGAGCAAGTATCGTGTCGCCTGCAAGCCACTATCGGCCAACGGGCATTTTGCCACGGTTAATAGCTGTACTGAACACGAAGAAATGGATATCAATACGGGAATTGAACACTTCAACCCTGGCCGTCAGGCTCCGGGGGCACCTTTCCTGCTCTTTTTTTTAAGGGTACGATATTGATACCGCCCCGGAAATGAAGTCCGCCCCCGGCATCCGGAATGAAAAACGGGATGATATCATCGGAAATGAGGAAAAGCTGTACCGGGCCAAATTCAAAAATTGCGCTCGCTCCAGCCTGAAAACCGGATACGGTACTGAACCCGCCAAGCGCACCCAGACTGAGCACACGGCCCAGGCGGCGCTGCACCTGCGCACTGCATCCTGCTCCGGAAATGCCGTTCCAGCCAATATACTGCAGGGTTGCGCCATAAGAAAGATCGCTGCCCGCAGTATAACGGACTGTTGCCAGCGCTCTTACGGGCAAAGCTGAAGAGAAGGCTGCATTGACAGTCCCGAGCCCCAGCACACCAAAAACGGAGTCTTGCAGCGAAACACCCGTGAATTCGCCCTCCTGTTTGTCAAAAAGATTAATTGTGACGCCCTCAAAGGTGCGCATCCCCCGACTGCTCTGATCAAGTGAAAGCGAATTCCAGGAAATACCGCCCAGTCCGGAGACAGACAAGCCGAGCTCCAGCGACTCGTTGGGCCTGAGGGTAGCACCCAGATCGAGCGATACACCCGGATTATTCCAGCTGAAAGCATTGCTCCTTATTTCGTCTGTCCGGATATCCCGGATACCCTCTTTGGTGAAATCGGGCATACCAACAGTCTGCAACCTCAGATCTGAATCTACATCCAGCTGATAATTTTCGCCGCTTGTACGTATCTTCAACTGGCCGTCAACGGTGTTCATACACGCCATTCCACTCAGTATGTTCAATCTGGCGCCAATAGCAAGTTTCTCATTCAACTTCCCGGATAAACCCAAACCGATATTATTGTATGCCAGTACGCTGGCTACAGACGAGAGATCGAGGGTCTGGTCGAGATACGCGGCATTCCCGTACCAGGCTACACCTGCCAGGGCTTTGGGATACCTGATCTGAAAACCCGATCTGAACGATTGTGACACTGTTACCTGCATCCGCTCCCCCACCCTCATGGCGATGGCCAGACCGGCCACATCGAAAAAGGACCGGTGTTTGTTACCGGTTTCTTCCATTTTTGAAAGGGCCTTTTCCAGATTGAAAAACTCTCCCTGATTGGTTTTGACAAACATATCGCCCAGATGGAACGAGCCATTCTGTACACCCAGATGCAGATCCGGCAGGGCAACAGCGATTTTTTGCCCGGTCATGGCGGCCGGATTTCCTGCAATATTGGACTGTATCAGATTATCCCGGAGGAAAATACTCATATCCTGCTGTGCATACAACGATGCCGGCAGGATAAACAGCGTAGTAAACACGCACAAAAGTCCGGAACGAATTGAGCTGATTGACATGGATACAAACAAGACTATCAGATTTTGAGGATGAGTTTTACACCTGTTTTGATATCCATCCGGTAGCCGGAGTACATCCGGGCCAGTTTGGCGCCGTTTTCGGGCGACTGGAAATGTACCTCCAGAATGAGTTTGTCGGCTTCATCAAGACGCAGCAACTGATCGTAGGAGAGTGCGATAAATACATCCCCTGCTACTTCGCCTCCAACTGGCACGGTGCCGTTATTGTCAACCGATGCAGCCGGCATCGCGATATCGGAGGCAATGGCACGCTCGGTTCCATTTTTGGCCAGACCAATCAGATGCATGGAAGCGCCGAGAGGTAGTCCGTTGATGTATGCAATTTTCAGTTCGGCCGTGTCAATGTCTTCCAGCGTCAGGTAATCGCCGAAATCCAGATCAATCCCGTTGGCAGTATCGCGAAAGATGAGATCCTGTATGCGAAAGGCAAAGGGCAGGTCGAATGTAGCAGAAGCGGTGAGGCGACTGTCGTGCCGGATAAAATTGACTTCCTGGTTATTGTCATCGGGATTGACAGTAGCAGACCCACTGTAGGTGAGTTCCTCCGGATAAACCGACAGAAAGCTGACAATATCGGAGTTGGATTTATTGAGCAGAACCTGGGTCTGTTTCGATTCACCGGCTTCCTGCACATCGGGATAATTGAAGTTCAGCACCGGCGGGTTGAGTGCCGCCTGTGCGCCGTTCAGTCCTTTTGCCAGCATATCAAAATCCACCTGAAAAGGCATACCAAAAGAGTTGTTTACTTCAATAGCAGCCGTGGGATTGTCAAAAAGTATGGGTGTACTCTGGGGGTTGACAAAAGAAAAATTCAGATCCAGATCGAGGGCTCCTGCATCGAGCGGCTCCTCCTGCCTGCCGAAATACCCCCTCACCTCTTCCACCTCGAATGCGTGCACGCGCATGGAAACAGCGATTTTGTCGGTGGCGGCAAACTGAATATAATCGTCACTGCTACCTTCGGGGTAAGTTTCGTAATAGACCTTCATTTTATTCCAGGGCTGCACAGGATCCAGGTCAAAGTACCAGTCTGTGGAAGAAAAATCGAAGCTCTTTTTAAAAGGAGCACCCGGACTGGTAGCTGACAGCGTGAATTCATCTGTGAAGTTGGAATTATTCCTGTAAATCCCCGGGAAGAACAGTTTTACCTTCATTGGAGCAGCGATGGTAGAAGTAATGTCAGCTTCGGCACTCACCGATTTGACCTTTACCAGCGAGATCCTTTCGCCATTGTTCGGCTGGATATCAAGCAGCAATGTATCTCTGCCCACACTGTTAGTACCAATTTTCGTCTCGCCCGCGCTCGCGTACGCATCCGTGACGTTCAGAGTGACGTTGATTTGTCTGGTCAGGTCAATCAGCACTGGTACACTACCCGACCCGGGCGAGCCGAATGAGTTCAGAAACACCTTGAAAGACTTACCGATAGTGAGCCCGGATATCTCGAGTTCTCTGGTAACAGCAGTATTACTGGGTACGTTATCAAAATAAAGCGTTCCGATGGTCTGATTGAACGTGGCATCAATAATGGTCACCGTGATATTGTTGGCATCCACAAAAACATTGTGCAGAAAGGTGAGCTTTATTTTGGCAGTCTCGATATTCAGCCAGTTGAACTCGTCGAAGTCAACGGTAGTCAGTTCGCTGTTCAGGTTGAATTGAAAGCCGGGAACTGTTTCAAAAGATCCGTTATTCTGTATGAAAAGGTTGCGAATACTGGTATCCTGAAAATCGTCTACAAACTCATCAATCGAAACTGAAAGTGTTTCCTCGATGTCATCCAGATGTACAATACCTCTGGTGGATTCGAATGAAACGGTTTCGTCAATATCGCCGGTAATGTCATCCAGATAATCCTTTGCACTGATGTCAATCAGATTTTCCTGCCTGACCGACAGGCCTATGGAATTGTCGGCACCAATTTCGAGGAGTGTGTCGCCTTTGAGTGCATCGCCCAGTGTAAAGGCCACTTTGGCTACAGGTGCTGCGAAAGCACCGTTATAGGCAAACTGCGCATTCAGTTTGTCTTTGATACATGAAGAAAAGGAGCCGGACAGTAAAATCAGAGCAGCGGCGAAGAGGAGATTTCGTACAGGCGGATTACTGAGTGGCGACGAGGTACTGTTGCAAAGTATGGGCATAAAGTTTGCGGGCAATTCAGCTGATATTTGCCGCAAATGTACCGATAAAACCGCGATATTATGTGAAACCGCCAGCTGGCACCACTATTTCCGGGATAATTTCACACTTCCGACAGCTTTCCCGTTGACAGTAACGGTTGCCACACAGGTTCCCCGGGGTAAAAAACCAAGATGAAGAGGTATCTGCTGTTTTCCTGCTTCCAGATCTCTGTCGTTCACAAACAGCAGAAGACGACCGAAACTGTCGGTCACGCGAATACTTACTTTTGACTTTTCCATCAGTTCTATGCCGATAACTGCATCATCGGTGACTGGATTGGGTGTCACATTCAGGGTTAATCCCGTCGAGCCTGTTTCCGGAAAGGTCTCTCCTGTTGTGGTACCTTTCACCAGAAAAACCCTGTACAAACGAGCCGATGCAGTACTTTCTGTGCCGGTATTTGTGAAGAAAATATTGGGAGCGGTACTGTGAATCCCTCCAATAATATGACCAACCAACATACTGTCGGGCGTCTGTTGCAACTGAAGTATGCCATTTTCATCATAAAAATCGGCATCGGAAAGTGGTACAAATTCTGCTCCCGAGCCCATCAGACCCGGCATATCACCTGTTTTGACTTCGTCCATAGTGCCATTACTGTATCTGGTGACGCGACTGATAGTACGCACAAAAGGCACATTGGGATCATCTTTCAGTAAACCGGTTGCCGAATCCACATAATACCTGCCGATACCACCAAAAAACACGGTATGCATGGCATTGACAGATGCATCATACACGGGCAAGTGTGCAGTATGGTATTGATTGAGCAACTGACTGAACTGATTATTCACTGAGTAGCCGGTACTGTCCACATCCACTGTATTCAACCAGGGCAAATCAACATCGGGCTGAAATACGCCCGAAAACATGGTAAATCCTGTCCGGCCATCGGGAAATACCTGTGGCACAGCGTTATAATCGCGGCGATGCAGGTGTTGCGCGCTGGTCCATTCACTGAAATTACTGATAAACAGGTCTGTTCCATTATCGCTGATGTTGAATCTGCGGATAGCATCGGTATACATCTGTTCAAATCCGGGACCATGCGAAGGCCCCATCGGATTGTATCTTCCCATGAATTTTTGTCCACCGGCCAGATAGTATGTGCCTTGCATATTCAGTAAAACGCCACCCGTAACACGCAGTCTTTCATCGGGTGCCGACTGCCGGATGAAAGGAGCCGGGGAAACACCCTCCTGAATGGCCCTTATTGCAGCAGGCAATCGGATAGCTATCAGGTTGGAGAAGGTGACGTGGTCGCCCTCCAAAGCGGAGTAACCATAACCTCCGATGAGATACAGCATGGAGTCCTGTTGAAAAAACTGAATGTTGGTAGCAGCCAGCTGCTCGGCAACCGGGGATGGGAGGGTGGATGAAGATACACTCCATACCTGACCTGTTTCAGGATTGATCACCTGCAGTTGGTTGTTGCCGCCTGCTGCATCGAAAGCAGCGAAAGGCTGTCGGCGATGCAGTCCGTCGGTGCGGCCGCCGGTAACGAGCCACAAACCGTCATATTCACCGAGTACAAAGGACTGTACGCCCTGAAAGCCTGTCAGGGGTACCTCCAAGAGATGAAATCTGAAATCAGACTGGGCAGATAAAAGTCCGGCCATCTGAATAAAAACGGCAACAAGTGCAATACGGTGAGCGTTCATAACATTCATTTCTAGAGCATGTCCAGGACTTTCCACCGGAGAAAAACAGGAATATTTCGCCCGGTGAATAAATCAGAACTATAATGTGCAAAGATCATTGAAAAAAGAGCCCGGTTGTGTAACATTTATCACAATGAGCGGTTATAATGATATGCGTCATTGTGCTGCGGTACTGCCATCACTGCCTTGAGTATAAAAAACCGTAACCTTTGCAGCATCAAAGTTCACAAATAAACAACAGCCATGCAAACCGAAGAAATTCTGAAAGAAGCACGGGCGAGGTTCGCCGATTTCCGCAATGAGATGCAGGAAGTATCCATGAAAGCCACTCTGGGTGCGAGTGATGCGCGTGAAGCATTCGAGCGCGAATGGGGCCGGTTCTCCGTTTTTGTGGATGAGCAGGGCAACCGGGTCAGGCGTCACGGCGCCTCAACAGCAAGGATGACAGAGCGAATGAACCAGCGTCTCCATCGCCTGTGTGAGCTTGCCACCAAAGGTAATCCGGATAATGAAAGCGATTTCACGGCATGGCGCGACGAGACGGTTGGCATCATTTACGAAATCGAGTTCATTATTCACGAGCTCTACCCACTGCTCAAAGACGGAGAGCGCGATCTTTTCAACATGCTCCGGGTAAAAATGGAAATCTATCGCACCAATCTGGTGCTGAAAACCTGGCAGAACTACACCGAAATCAACCCACTGGCTACAGCCATGTGTGCCAAAGCAGAGGAGGTAATGCGGTGGTACTCCGACTTCAGCGTTACCAATGAAGAGAAACTGGAGAAGTTCAGGACAGAATTACAGACATCGCTGAAGCACTTCAAGGGTGCATTCGGCGAACTTTTCAAGTAAAGCGTAACCATTTCAACTTTAACTGACTGGCTAATGCTCCCCGCAGCGTGTTCGGGAATTTCTGCCTGAGCAAAAACAGGGCTTCTTTCACGCGGTTTTGCAATACTGAAAAAACAAAACCGGCGAAAAAATCCCTGTCAGAAAGTCCCGATCACGCTCTTATATGGCCCGATCCAGATGAGTGTAACCGCCGTCCACATGTATGATTTGTCCGGTAGTGTGCGAAGACTGGTCAGATAACAGGAAGGCTACCATAGACGCTATTTCCAACGGGGTGGTCATCCTTCTGCCGAGCGGAATCAGGTGGCTGATTCTTTCCAGGGCTTTTTCAGGATCAGCAAGTGTTTTTATCCAGCGCTCATACAACGGTGTGTAACACTCCGCCACTACAACAGCATTTACTCTGATACCGCAGGGCAACAGTTCTACCGCCCATTCACGCGTCAGTGCGTTGCGGCCACCGTTTGCGGCAGCATATCCTGAAGTACCTCCCTGCCCCGTCTCGGCCGTTTTGGAACTGATATTGACAATGGCGCCCCTGGTTTCCTTTAAATAAGGCAGGGTATAATGTGCCATCAGGTAATAGTGTACCAGATTCCGGTTCAATGATTCCAGAAACGCCTCTGCAGAGCCGTTTTCCAGCCCCACACCGTCGTTTGCGCCTGCATTATTTACCAATCCGTCTATCTGACCGTAATGCTCCGCAATCTGACTGACCACACGCCGACAGTCGTCAGCCATTGAGAGTTCGGCCTGAAATGCCCGGGCATGTCCGCCGGCTGCAGTGATTTTTTCCACAGTAACGAGATTGTCGTCCATATTCCTGCCCACTACTGCCACGTGAGCTCCCTCTTCTGCAAGTACTGTTGAAACAGCCTCACCAATACCCTTGGCAGCGCCAGTCACCACAAAAATTTTACTGGAAAGATTCAGATTCATGTTCAGAATAACTGGTAAAAATCAATGGCATTCAATCCCGTGATGCGCTCTCGCTCGCCGGGGGAAAGACGACTGAAAAACGATTCCACTACTTCCAGTTGCCGCTCATAACTGGCAGCAAGCAGACAGACAGGCCAATCGGAGCCATACATCAGCCGACCGGGGCCGAATGCATCCAGCACCACCTCAAGGTACGGAAAAATATCCCCGGGCTTCCAGTCGGTCAGCGATGCTTCGGTGACAAGCCCCGATACCTTGCAATATACGTTCGGGAAGGATGCCACCCGACGAATATCCCGCTCCCACTCCCGGATTTCTCCGGATCTGATGTACGGCTTGGCGATATGATCAACTACAAAATATTGATTGTCAAAATGTTCAAGTAATTTTTCTACAGTTTCCAGATGCGAGGGGAACACCAGTATATCATATGTATAACCAAGCTCCCCGATCGCTCCGAGGCCGCGGACAAATTCAGGGGATAACATATACTCCGGCCTTTCCGCCTGCAGGATATGCCTGAACCCTTTGAGTTTTTTCGCTGCAGACCATTGTTCCAGACTTTTTCCGAGATCGCGTGCCCGCAAATCGGTCCAGCCGACAACCCCTTTTATGAAATCATGCCGGGAAGCCAGATCGAGCAAAAAATCTGTCTCGATTTCTGATTGGTCGGCCTGAACAGCCACACAACCATCAAAACCGTTTGCCTGTAAAAGCGGCTGCAAGTCGGCTGGCAGAAAATCGCGGCGGATGACCGACATATCGTCTGTTATCCAGGCGTCGCGCACGGGATCAAAATGCCAGAAGTGCTGGTGTGCATCTATCCTCATGTGTTTACAGTTGACAGGCTACAGTCACCTGACGCTGGGTACCCAGTCCCTCTACCCCCAGTTCCACCACATCACCGGCAACAAGATACCGCTGCGGATTAAGACCAAAACCAACACCAAACGGTGTTCCCGTGGAAATAATATCACCCGGCAGCAGTGTCATAAACTGACTGATATAGTGTACCAGAAAGGGAATTTTGTACACCATATCGCTGGTATTGGAGTCCTGCATCCGCTGTCCGTTCAGATCGAGCCAAAGATGCAGGTTATGCGGATCAGAAATCTCTTCTTTGGTAACGAACCAGGGCCCCAGCGGAGCAAAAGTATCGCAGCTCTTGCCTTTTACCCACTGTCCGCTTCTCTCCATCTGAAACTCTCTTTCGGAAATGTCGTTATGCAGCAGGTACCCGGCTACGTGATCCATGGCGTTTTCCAGACTAACGTAAGAGGCCCTTTTGCCGATGACAAAGGCAAGCTCTACTTCCCAGTCGGTTTTAACCGAGTTTTTAGGGATGATTACCTGATCATTCGGACCGCATATTGCGGTGGTTGACTTGAAAAAAATAACCGGCTCGGGCGGAATAGCCATACCCGATTCCTGCGCGTGTCTGGCATAATTCAACCCTATACACACGAGCTTGGAGGGCCTGCCCAACGGACTGCCGAGCCTGACCTTATCGGCATTACGTATCGGGGTGATACGCGGATCGCGGGCCTTTATTGCCGCTTCAAGCCTGGAGAGTCCATCGGAAGCGAAGAAACTTTCATCATAATCCCGGAACAGACGGGCAACACTAAATAGCTGACTGTCAATGAGAACGCCACATTTTTCCCTGCCTTCAGGGCCGTATTTGAATAGTTTCATCAGTTGTTCAGTTTTACAAATCCACCATCAATCGGATAATCACAGCCGGTAATGAACGAGGCTTCATCAGAACAGAGATATAGCGCCAGATGTGCAATTTCCTCCGGTTTGGCCATACGGCCGATTGGTTGTGTTTTCGACAGTTTTTCAAACATTTCGGCCTCTTTGCCCGGATAATTTTTGCTGATAAACCCGTCCACAAAAGGCGTGTGCACCCTCGCAGGAGAAATGGAATTCACCCGGATATGATCTTTCAGGTGATCTTTGGCAGCTGCAATCGTCATAGCCATCACGGCTCCCTTGGTCATGGAATAGGCAAAGCGATCGGGCAAGCCAACCAGAGCTGCTACCGAGGCCATATTGAGCACCACTCCCCCACCCTGCGCACGCATCATCGGGACAGATGCTTTCAGACAGTTGTACACGCCTTTTATGTTTACATTGTACAATCGGTCCATATCCTCTTCCGTTGTGGATTCTACTGTACCCACATGGGCTATTCCGGCGTTATTGACTAAAATATCTACCCTTCCAATGGACTCGAATACAGAGAAAACAGCTGCCTGATCGGATACGCTGCAGGTATGGCCATGAGCCCTGCCACCGGCGCCGTTTATCTCGTTAACTGCATCATTCAATGTATTTTCATTGAAATCCAGGATATGAACGACTGCTCCCTGAGCAGCAAAAAGCCGGGAAATTGCGAGTCCGATCCCGCTGCCGCCGCCGGTTATTACCGCGGACTTTCCCTTCAGACTGAAAAGTTGGTTCATCATATTACATCATTCAGGCTACAATGATACGCCACGTTTCCAGAACATGAAATCATCCTGACCGAGTTGTGTCGCTTTTGTCTCAAATTTTCCGTTGGCAAGGTTAATTATATACTCCAGTATCTCCTCACCCATCTGTTCCACGGTTTTTTCACCGGTGATGATCCCGCCACAATTGATGTCAATGATATCGGGCATTTTGCGCGCCAGTTCATGGTTGGTAGAGAGTTTGACCATCGGCGAAACGGGATTACCTGTTGCCGTTCCCAGGCCGGTCGTGAACAACTGTATGGTGGCGCCGGCACCTGCCATTCCGGTTGTGGAAAGCACGTCATTGCCGGGAGTACACACCAGATGCAGTCCGCCAGTGCGCGCATAGCCACCATATCCCACCGCAGAAACAACAGGAGATGAGCCGCCCTTGCGAGCTGCACCGGCCGATTTGATAGCATCCGTGATGAGTCCATCGCGGATATTTCCCGGCGACGGATTCATGTCGAAACCTGCGCCGATGGCTTCCGCGCGTCGCGCGTACTCGCGCATGAGGTGAATAAAGTTGTCGGCAGTTTCATCAGATACACAGCGGTCAATCAGCTCCTGCTCCACCCCGCAAAGTTCAGGGTACTCGGCCATGAGCACCTTGCCACCCAGTGCGACGATCATATCGGCCGCGTGACCGGTGGCAGGGTTGGCTGAAATGCCGGAAAACCCGTCGGAACCACCGCATTTGACACCCACACAGAGATGCTCCAGTCCGGCAGGCTTCCTTTCAATCTGGTTGATTTCCACAAGCCCCGCAAAAGTCTGACGGATAGCTTCCGTCAGCATGGCGTACTCGGTTTCCCACTTCTGTCGTTCAAAAATGAGCAGTGGTTTGGCGAAATCCGGGTCTTTTTCTGTCAGTTTTTCCCTGAAAAGCTGGATTTGCGCGTGCTGGCAGCCCAGGCTTAGTACGGTCACCCCTGCTACATTCGGATTCACGCAGTAACCGGCCAGCAGAGCGCACAGATTTTCTGAGTCGTCGCGCGTTTCCCCGCACCCGCTCTCGTGCGTGAGAAATTTGATACCGTCCACATTGGAAAATATCCTGCCCGACGACATATCGTTACATTTCAGTTCGGGGGAAAATCCCTCTGTGGCACCATGTTCACCGTAATAGGCTGAAAGTTCGCGCAGATAATCGCGGTACACGTCGGGTTGAGCGTACCCAAGCTCCTTCAAAAAGGCATCCTTTAGTACCAGAATGTTGCGGTTTTCGCAAAAGACAAGTGGAATAACCAGCCAGTAATTGCGGGTACCCACCTGCCCGTCGGGACGATGGTAGCCCATAAAGGTACGGTTGGCGAAACGACTTACATCCGGTGGCT